>DASYSW010000662.1:0-29852 GCA_036002905.1 Chitinophagaceae bacterium | reverse complement strand
TCCTCCTCCAAAATCAATGACCAGTGAGGTCTTTCCGGCAATCGTCTCCAATACCTTCCAATTTTTCACCGCACCGGATCTTGCTCCATCGAGGTCAACCAGGTGAAGACGATTTAACCCGGCGTCTTCAAATTTCTTCGCCACTTCCAACGGCTCCTTATGATATAACGAGATCTTATTGTAATCACCTTGCTCAAGCCTTACGCATTTTCCGTCGATGATGTCTATTGCGGGTATAACGACCATATTGTGTTTGTCATTCTGAGCGTGGCGAAGAGCCCTAAACTAATAGCTATGGGGATGTCGCTTCGCTGGACATGATAAATTAAAGAGTTAAAAAGTTTTTTAAAATTTGTTCTCCGACCTCCGCACTCTTCTCCGGGTGAAATTGCACTCCATAAAAGTTACCTTTCTTCAATGCCGAGCTATATGGCTGTATGTAGTTTGTGGTAGCTACCGTATGTTCTCCAAGTGAGGCATAATAACTATGCACGAAGTAGCAAAAGCTCTTGTCCTTTACTCCCTTAAATAAATCAGTCTTTAAATCATATATATTGTTCCACCCTATCTGCGGAACCTTAAACCCTAAACCTTCTGCCCTGTATCTTCTCACATCTTCATTGAATATTCCTAAACAATCCGTCGCATTTTCTTCCGAGTACCTGCACATCAATTGCATACCCAAACAAATTCCTAAAACAGGTTGCATCAAATTTTTTATCACAGTATCCAATCCCCGCTCCTTTAAGTAATGCATAGCCGTACTTGCCTCTCCCACGCCTGGAAATATTACCTTATCCGCGGAGCGGATCTTTTCAACGTCATCCGTCACTTCAGCCTTCAGGCCTATTCTTTCCAGCGCAAACAAAACAGATCGAATGTTACCCGCATTATATTTTATGATCGTCAGAACCATGATTTGGACGGATTATCAGGAAATAATTTCAGTTAAAAATTTTTTTGTGGCCAGCTGAACATCGCTCTCATTTTCCAACGCTTTTATAAATGCAGTACCGATAATGGCACCGTTAGCATTTGCACAAGCTGCTTCAAATGTCTGTTTGTCTTTTATGCCAAAACCAACGAACACCGGGTTCTTCAATCTTAAATCCATTATCCTCTGCACGTAAGTTTTGACATCTGTCATATTCTTTTCCTTCCCCGTCGTGGAAGAAGAAGAGACTGCATACAAGAATCCCCTGCTTAATTGATCCAATCTTCTCACTCTTTCTGCAGATGTCTCAGGGGTTACAAGAAAAACAAAATCCAATCCGTATTTTTTAATGATGGCGCCATACTCTGTCTCATATTCATATTCCGGGAGATCTGGCAGGATCATTCCATCGATTCCAACAGCCGAGGCATCTGCACAAAACTTTTCAAATCCATATTGAAGAATTGGATTCATATAACCCATCAACAATACAGGTATTGTAACTTTCTTTCTGAATTCTTTTAATTGTTCAAACAATTTCTTAATCGTCATACCATTTTTCAAGGCGATCGCACTGCTGTGTTGAATAACTGGTCCATCGGCCAATGGATCACTATACGGCATTCCTAATTCGATGGTGTCGGCACCGTTTTCTTCTAATGCCGTCATTACAGTCAGCGTATCTTCCAACCTGGGAAACCCTGCCGTGCAATAAACACCCAATATTCTTTTTTGCTTTTTTCGAAAGAGCTCTTCAATTCTGTTCATATCTAATTTGCGGGGATGACGTTAAATGTTTCGTCGTCTATTGTGATAAAATTATACCGGGGATAACTGTCAATGTCCAATGTTATTTTATTTAATACTGTTTGAGCGGCAGCCTTTGGAAATTGCACCAATACTGTATCTCCCTTCCTGGACACGCTCATCATGTCCTTTGTGAAATTTGCCCCAAGACATTTCTCAAACTCATATCTTTCGCCGGCTACATTGGAGACCATGCGAAAAGACGGCTTGAGATTCTCACAATTGTCCGAGATCTTTTCAAACTTTAGCTTGTGAGTGACAAATGGTTTGCGATTGCAGGAAAGTATCAAATATCCTAACAAAAGAAAAATGAATAGTCGAGTCATTTTTTACGAATTTTTACTTTTTTCATTTTGACTTTTCTATCTCCCGCATATACGTCGCCATGTCCTTGTCCCCCCGTCCACTCAAACACAAAACAATCGTATCCGAAGGTTGAAAGCGAACCATATTCAACGCTGATAATGCATGGGCACTCTCCAACGCAGGGATAATTCCTTCAAGCTTCGCTAGCTCAAATGCAGCGGCAAGGGCCTGCTCGTCGGTAGCATTCAAAAATTTCGCGCGACCGCTATCAAATAAATATGCATGCAATGGCCCAATACCCGGATAATCCAAACCCGCGGAAATACTGTGCGGTTCTATCACCTGCCCATCTTCCGTCTGCATCACGAGGCTTTTACTTCCATGTAAAACACCGGGCTTTCCAAGAGCAGTTGTTGCTGCACTTTGACCGCTGTCAACACCAAGTCCTGCCGCTTCCACCGCGATCAATTGCACGGACGGCTCATCTAAAAAATGATAAAACGCTCCTGCTGCATTGCTGCCTCCGCCAACGCAAGCAAGGGCATGAGTCGGACATTCACTCCCTGTTTTTTCTTTTAGCTGCCACTTGATCTCCTCACTGATGACAGATTGAAAACGTGTCACCATATCAGGATAAGGATGCGGCCCCACCACACTTCCGATAATATAATGCGTATCGTTCGGATTGTTGATCCAGTCACGGATCGCTTCATTGGTAGCATCCTTTAGCGTTTTACTTCCGCTTGTGGCCGGTATTACCGTGGCGCCAAGCATTTTCATTCTCGCTACGTTCGGTGCCTGTCGCTCGATGTCCTTTTCACCCATGTACACAATACACTCCACTCCTTTCAATGCGCAAACCGTTGCTGTAGCCACACCATGCTGCCCTGCTCCCGTTTCTGCAATGATTCTCTTTTTTCCCAGGCGTAACGCGAGTAAGATTTGCCCGATGGTATTATTGATTTTATGTGCACCGGTATGACAAAGGTCCTCCCGTTTCAACAAGATCGTCGTGCCATACTTCTCACTCAAACGTCTTGCAAAATATAATGGCGTGGGTCTTCCCGCATAATCTTTCAGCAATCCGTGAAACTCCTCCTGGAAACCTTTTTCATAAATAATGTCCAGGTATTTAGTTCGCAGTTCTTCAACATTTCGATAAAGCATTTCAGGAATATAAGCGCCGCCAAACTTTCCATAATAGCCATTGTCATCAGGTGCATATTTGCTTTTGAATAATCTAAATTCAGCAGCTCCCTTGAGGTCTTCATTCTTTCTTGTAAAGTGATAACTCATTTGTTAAATCTTTTTTTGTACTGAGCCGCATTGCTACTATTATACGATCCTTGCGTCGCACTCTTGTACGTTAGATAATCCTACTCAGCTTTGGTTTCATTGCTACATAGTGGCACCATGTTTATAAAAAATGACTTCTATTCCGGCCTCCAAAGGAGTTCCCTGATAGAGGAGGCTCTTATGGAGCCCTGATCAATTCCGGCATCTTTTCTATAAACACCAGGCTCCTATGAGCCCTGAATCTATTCCTATATCTTCAATAAACACAATGCTCCTGCGGAGCTATGATCCATGCCGACGTCACTGGACGGGTGCTATCAAATCCTCCGCGGCTACTATTTGCCATTTATCATTACGCAAAACCCACGTATCTGTCCATACAAAACGCCCCGATGATGAATCCTTGCGTCTTACCCACGTCTCATCACCTTGAGCTACGGCAGTATTTCCATAAAATCTCACTTTAACGTCATTCAGGTGATTTGAAATAAAGTGCTTGGGTGCATCGTAAGTATCCTTAACCATTTGTTTTTTTGTGTAATGGTTACCATCAGGATCCACTCCTACAAAATCGTCAGCCAGTATCCTTACGATGATCATTGAATCTCCTGTGGCGACGGATTCCGCCCAGCCTTTTTCACTCTGCCGTATATATTGCTCCGCTTTTTGATAGTCTGGTTTAGATGCACAACTAAAAAAAATTACACTGCAGATCACAGCGATCATGGATCCAAAGTACCTAGACTTCATAAAATGACTTTTTGGTAAAAATTTTTAACTAACTCATCACTGACGACTCACGGCTCACGCCTCACGATCTCAACTTCGTCACAAACTCCTTCACTTTATTAATATCCTTCACTCCAGGACTTATTTCAAACTTGCTGTTGATATCAATACCAAAAATCCTTCTGGCTATTTCTTCTTTGCCAAATTCTTTCAATTTTTCTTCATCACCCGGCTCGATTCCGCCACTCAGAAAAAATAATTTATTAATAGCTGCATTTTTCAACACGTTCCAGTCAAATTTTTTTCCCGTACCTCCATAACCGGCTCCAAGGGTGTCAAACATAAACATGTCGCAGGCCTCTTCATAAGGCTTAGCCATCCACTCAATTGGATCATTTTCTGACAACCGAAATGCTTTTACTACAGTAATATAATTAGCCACCTGTTCGCAATACCTCGGAATCTCGTCACCGTGCAATTGGATCATATCAAGCCGATAGTCTTCAACCGTTCGCATCAGCTCCTCGTAAGGCATATTTACAAAAACTCCCACCTTGGCGATCCTTCCCCTGAATTTGCGCAGGTAATCAGCCGATATTTTATTGACCACATACCTCGGCGACTTAGGATAAAAAATAAAACCCGCCAGGTCGACACCCATTTCATCAAAGGCTTCGAGTTGTGAGGGCAATGTTATGCCGCAAACTTTAATCCGGGCCTTGAATGACTCAGGTGACGACTTTTTTGGCTGCTTGTTTGGCTTTTGCTCCATTGGTTTGGTTTTCTCTCAAAACCCTTCCGCCTTCGGCGGCATGATCCGGAGAGTGTTGACAAATTCAGCAAAAGCAATCGTAGGATCGGCTTCTTTCATAAAAAGCTCGCCGATCAGGAACCCTTTAAACCCATTTTCCTTAAACAACATTATATCATCCACTGAACTGATCCCGCTTTCTGCAATTTTTATTTTATCGCCAGGAATTTTTTCCGCCATTAATAAACTCTGTTCAATATTTACATCAAACGTTTTCAGGTTACGATTGTTTATCCCGATCAATTCAGTTTCATCGCAAATATGTTCCAACTCATTTTCATCATGTAGCTCAAGCAATACTTCGAGTCCCAAATTCTTTGCAAAACCTGCAAGTCCTTTTACTTCTTTGGGAGTTAAGCATGCCGCGATCAATAATATCACATCTGCTCCAATGCTCTTCGCCTCCGTTAATTGGTATTCATCAATGACAAAATCTTTTCTCAGGATAGGGATATCGTTTATCCTGGCCTCGACAAGGTCTTCATTACTTCCCCCAAAAAAATTCTCATCCGTGAGAACCGACAAAGCCGATGCTCCATTGTCAGCATAAGCTGTCGTTACATCAATTATATCTGCTCTATCGTTAATAATGCCTTTCGATGGCGATCGCCTTTTAAATTCGGCAATAATGCCGGTTCGATTTCCCCTTTGCAGCGATTCCTTTAACGACAAAGTCTTTCGATCGAAATAAAAACCTTTCTCCAGTTCAGAAACGTTCACCTCCTTTTTTTGTCTTTCTACCTCCGCCCTTTTATGCTGTACTATGTTGTCTAAGATATTCATTTGGCTAAAGCCATTTATTTTTTAATTTTTTCATTCCCAGGTCTAAGGACCCGTGCAAAATCATTGAAGAGCGATCAATTTTTTTAACGTCTCCCTCGCTCTTCCACTCTCCAGACTTTCTACGGCTGCATTATACGCTTCATCATAGTTGTTGTAACTGTTTGTGCAATGTAGTGCCATTGCAGCATTTGCCAACACCACCGCGTTTTGCGCCCATGTGCCTTCTCCGTTCAGTATCTTCATAAAAATCTTTGCTGCCTCCTCCACACTGTTCCCTCCCTGGATATCTCTTGCCTCCACCATTCTTTTTCCCAATTGGTCAGGTGTCATGATCCTTTCGCCGTCATTTGTAATGACCTTGGTATCATTGGTCAACGAAATTTCATCGTATCCATCCAGGCCGTGAATGATGGTGAAGGCGCTTTCAGTCTGCTGCAGAAGATAATTATAAATCCTTGCCATCTCAAGACTAAATACTCCCACCAATTGAAATTTTGGAGTAGCAGGATTTACCATAGGGCCAAGCATGTTAAAAAAAGTTCTCATTCCAAGATTCTTTCTGATCGGTCCTACGGTCTTTAAAGCCGGGTGGAACATGGGTGCGTGCAAAAAACAAATATTCGCTTCATCCACTTCCTTCTTCAGTTTGTCTTTATCATTTTTGAATTTATAGCCCACTTGTTCCATCACATTTGATGCACCGCTAATGGACGATGCCCCATAGTTTCCATGCTTGGCAACCTTTTGTCCTGCTCCTGCCACAATAAAACAACTAAGCGTTGAGATGTTAAAAGTATTTTTTCCATCGCCACCGGTCCCGACAATATCTATTGCGTCATAGCCATTCAGATCAACAGGCACACAAAGTTCGAGCAATGCTTCACGAAAACCATGTAGCTCTTCTATGGTAATACTGCGCATTAAATACACAGTCATGAATGCCGTCACCTCATGCTCGTTGTAAACCCCTTTGCCGATGTTTACCAAAACTTCCTTAGCTGTAGCTCTATCAAGAACCTTGTGCTCAAATAGTATTTGTAAAATCTTTTTCATCTTATTTTGTTTGCCACGAAGCGCTAAGACACCAGGTGCCACAGAACCTGGCTCAACTTTATGTCTTGGCGCCTTAGCGGGCTATGTGTTTAACCAATTCTTCAAAATATCTTCACCCCTCGGCGTCAGCACACTCTCCGGATGAAACTGCACTCCCTGCACATTATAGGTCTTGTGTTGCAACGCCATGATAAAATTATTCTCATCCCTTGCAGTTACCATCAGGTCCTTTGGAAAATTTTCATCAGACACGATCCACGAATGATAGCGACCGGCATCAAATACTTCAGGCAGACCCTCAAACAAATTTCGTGAATCGTCATCCCGATGGCTATCGGGAGTGAGTCGTGAGTTCGATTTACCATTCACGATTGACGATTCACGACTCACGATCCTCACCGGCGTCGCCACTCCATGATACACTTCATCCAGGTTCACCAATTTTCCCCCAAACGCTTCACCGATAGCCTGGTGACCAAGACAAACACCCAAAATAGATTTCGACGAAGCGTATTCTTTTATTAATGGCAACAACAGACCTGCCTCTTGAGGGATCCCAGGCCCCGGCGAAAGAATGATCTTATCATACTCCTTCACTTTTTCCAAAGGGATCTGGTCATTCCGATATACGTCTACCTTCTGATGCAGTATTCGTTCCACCAGGTGCACCAGGTTGTAGGTAAACGAGTCGTAATTATCAAAAACTAAAATTCTCATCACTCTTTTTATTTTGTCATCCTGAGCGCAGCGAAGAATCCCAAACTTTGCAATGAATGAGATGTCTCGCTTCTCCCAATAACTAATCGGGACAACTTTACAAGTTAGAGGGTGGCCGCCAGTTCGATCGCCTTCTTCAACGCCCCCAATTTGTTATTCACTTCCTGCAATTCGCTTTTTGGATCACTTGCCGCTACAATACCTGCTCCCGCCTGGTAGATCAGCGTGTTGTCCTTACTTAAAAATGTCCGGATCATAATGGCATGGTTGCAACTGCCATCAAAGCCCATGAACCCAAGTGCACCGCCATAATAACTTCTTGCCGTCGGCTCGTATCCATTGATCAATTGCATGGCTTTGAATTTCGGCGCGCCACTCAATGTCCCGGCAGGGAATGTTTTTGCCATTAGCTCAAATGGGTTACTGGCTGGTTTTACTCTTCCCGTTACTTCACTTACCAAATGAATCACATGGGAATAATACTGCACTTCTCTATAGTGAGCAACCTGGACCTCATCACACAAGCGGCTCAGGTCATTTCGTGCCAGGTCAACCAACATCACATGCTCGGCATTTTCTTTTTTGTCCTTCAATAATCTCTCGGTTTCTCTTTCATCTATGTCGTCATCCCCCGTTCGTCTGTATGTGCCGGCGATCGGATGTACAACAGCTTTTCCATTTTGTATGATTAGTTGCGCTTCCGGAGATGAACCCATCAGCTTGTAATCTCCGTAATCAAAGAAGAATAGGTACGGTGACGGATTGATGTTTCTCAGGGCCCGGTAAACATTGAATTCATCCCCTGAAAAACTCTGGTCAAATCTTCTGCTCAGGACAATTTGGAACACGTCGCCCCGGTGACAACTTTGTATTCCCTTCTTCACCATTTCCATGTAATCCTGGTCACTCATATTTGAATTCTCGGCTCCTTTTGATCGAAAAGGAAACGTTGGAACATCTTTGCTTTTTATCAATGACTCCACAACTGAAGATTCACTCTCCAGGCCGGGAATAACGTTCTCGCAAATGAACAATTCGTCTTTGAAATGATTGACAGCTATGACGTATTGATAAAGGCGGTATCGCATTAAGGGAATTGCGAGACGTGAGTCGTGCCGCGTGAGCTTGACGGTGTCAAAAAACTGCACTGCATCATATGTTGTATACCCATACAATCCCTGTGCATATCTTGCCTCCTTTGAATCGCTCTTTTTTATTTCAAAGTTTTTCATAAAATCCCAAAGCAAGTTTGGCACTTCTGTTACATTTTTGATCACCACTCTTTCGGGGCGCTGCTTTGGCAACTTGAATTCGATACTTTCTAAAGAAGTTATTTCAATTCCGCCGATCGCATTGATGCAGATGAACGACCAGCTGTTTTCGGCTGCATGATGGTCAGTACTTTCTAACAATATCGTGTCCCGGAATCGATCCCGCACGCGCAGATAGATTCCCACAGGAGTATAAACGTCTGCTAAAAGCTTTTTACAACTGGTATTAATTTCTATTTTCTTCATGCCCCTATTCCGCCTTAGGCGGAGAATTTTTATGATTAATGTTGCCTTACTCCCCTTCAGGGGATGGGGGCAAACAAAAAGCCCCGACTAGTCGGGGCCTTGAATATATTATTACAATACAGTAATGACATTACAAACCCCGTAAAGCGTTTGTATGCCACCACCAGTATTGATTTTGTTGTTTCATTGTAATGCAAATATGGAAATACAATTTCAAATCAACAAAAAAATTTCAGGTCTATTTCAATAAACCATACTTTGTACTACCAAACTATCGCTTATGCAATCTCCAGCTGTTGGCCGGGAGGCCTCACAGGACGCGATCTTAGGTGGCAAAATCTCACAACGCCTGTTATCCCTCGATTTTATGCGGGGCTTCATTATGGTATTGCTTGCCCTCGAGAGCACGGGCTTATATGAACACCTTTTTGAGGCTACAAAAGGAAATGTCTTGAATAATTTTTTCGTTCAGTTCTTTCACCACCCCTGGAATGGCCTTCGCTTCTGGGATCTTATCCAACCCGGCTTTATGTATATGGCCGGCGTAGCAATGGCTTACTCGTTGCATAAACAATGGTCAAATGGAGTTTCGTGGGAACAGTCCTTCAGGAAAATATTGAAACGTTGCTTCTGGTTATTTTTCTGGGGTGTTCTTGATTATGCTGTACGAAAAAACGGTTTGTCCTTTGAACTCTGGGATGTTCTTACACAATTATCGTTTACGACTCTTGTTGCATTTCTGATCTTTCGCTGGAGTTCCACGGCCCAGGTCCTTGTATGCGTTGGTTTGTTGCTATTAACCGAAATTCTTTACCGCTTCACCAATGTGCCTGGTTTTGATCAGCCATTCACCGACCAGCACAATTTTGGGAATTATGTCGATTGGTTGCTGATGCGTAAGATCAATCACGATGGATGGGTGGCTATTAACTGCATCCCGACTGCTGTTCATACCATCGCCGGCGCGCTGACAGGAAAGTTATTAATGAGTAACACAAGAAATAAACTGCGCCCGATGCTGATGTGGGCCGTTATTTGTCTCATCGCCGGTTATGGGTTAAATTATGCGCACATTACTCCTATCATAAAACGTATTGCAACATCCTCGTTTACGCTTGCTTCTTTGGGATGGTGTTTGTTGGGTTTATCATTTTGTTATTGGTGGATCGATATGATGGATCACAGAAAATATCTGAAGTTCTGGACAATTGTCGGCATGAACTCCTTATTCATTTATTTATTTTTCGAGATCGTTGGTTCCCGATGGTTCAATGGCTATATCAGCGCGATCGCCAACGGTTTAATGGGTTTCATCAATACTCCCGAAATGTTAAGCAACATCATCGCATCATTATGCATCTTTGCATTGGAATGGGGTTTATGTTACTTCCTTTACAAGAGGAAAATATTTTTTAAACTGTAGCTTCGATGCTTATACAACGCAAGGAAACGAATGGCAAAGGAATGTTTTACGTGGAGTACGACGAAGAGGTGCACGCCTGGCTGGCCTATCATATGAAGGCTCCTGATAAGATGGTGATCGAACATACAGAAGTTGATGACGAACTCCGCGGGCAGAACATCGGGTATCGATTAGTCGAGACCGCGGTGGAATATGCACGACAACACAATATTCAAATCACGATTTGGTGTCCCTTTGCAAAAAGTGTCTTCGACAAGAAGCCGGATTGGCATGATGTGTTGGAATGATGTCGGATGTCTGAGATTGAATCTCTTCTTTTTGCTTAAAAAATGCAGATCCGGTTCCGAGGTGGGAATTTTATCTGTGAAAATCCGTGTAATCTGTGAGGACTCGAGTCCGTGAATAACTGCCTCACTGATTTTGCAGATAAACACAGATTCAGTAATAAAGATTATGTCACTATTCTTGCAAAACGAACAGGAATAATATATTATCAGAAATCAGACATCCAACATCAGCAATTATGAGTAAGCTATTTTTGACTTTTGACTTTTTACTTTTGGTCTTATTGTCATTCAGCCAGCAAACCGACAAATACATTTTGCTAAAACCCGACCGCGTATTTGATGGTGAACAAATGCATAATGACTGGGTTGTTCTCGTAAAAAATAATAAGATCGAGGAGGCGGGCAGTATGAAATTTAAATTGCCGGCCAGCACACAGGTCATCGAATTGAAAGGCTACACTTTATTGCCGGGCTTTATCGAAGGACACTCTCATTTATTTCTTCATCCCTATAACGAGACCGTCTGGGATGACCAGGTATTAAAAGAATCAAGAGCGGAAAGAACGGCACGAGCGGTGGAACACGCAAGAGCGACATTGATGGCAGGTTTTACCACAGTGCGTGACCTGGGAACGGAAGGTTGCTGGTATGATGATGTCGGTTTGAAGATTGCCATTCAAAAAGGTGTGGCACCCGGGCCAAGAATGATTTGCGCGACAAGGGCGATTGTTGCCCGGGGTGCTTATGGGCCAAGACCTGAATCATCCGATTTGACCTTGCCACAAGGCGCTGCCGAAGTTGGCAATGCGGATGAAATGATGAATGAAGTAAGAACCCAGATCAGTAAAGGTGCAGATGTAATAAAGATCTATGCTGATTATCGCACGGGTTCAAGCGAGGATGCCACTGCTACTTTTTCTATTGAAGAAATAACGGCTGCGGTTAAGATTGCAAGCAGTGGTGGCCGGGAGGTCGTCTGTCATGCAACCACGGCAGAAGGAATGAGACGGGCCATACTCGCGGGAGCATCTACCATCGAACATGGTGATCATGGAACAGAGGAGGTTTTCAAATTAATGAAAGAAAAATCTGTGGCGTATTGTCCAACCCTGGCTGCCGGTGATGCGTATGAACAATACGACGGATGGAAAAAAGGAATTGACCCGGAACCGCCAAGTGTCACGAATAAACGCAAGGTTTTTCAAGTGGCATTGCAATCCGGGGTTACCATTTGCATGGGCGGTGATGTTGGAGTATTCTCACACGGTGATAATGCGCGAGAAATGGAAATGATGGTAGATTACGGAATGAAGCCAATTGATGTTTTAAAATCATCCACTTCCATCAACGCGGATGTGTTTGGATATGGAAAGAAGATTGGCAGAATAAAGAAAGATCTCTTTGCCGATATCATTGCTGTCGAAGGTGATCCTTCCTCAGATATAAAGAATGTGAGAAGGATAAAATTGGTAATGAAAGACGGGGTGGTCTATAAACAGTAATCCAAGGATTCATTTTAGTTTTCTTTTGAAACACATAAGAAACAAAAGAGTATAGATGACTCATAGATTCCAGGGTGCGTTTGTTTGTACGTGCTTACCTTACACCAGATCAACAATGGGAACTTATATAGGTTAGACAACTGGTCGGATCCTCCTTATTTAACTCAATTTTTCCTTGAACCCCGGCCTGAATAATTATTTTTGAGTACATCACCCCATCAAAAAATCCTAATGAAGATCACACTCGCTATTTTCTTTGTTCTGACAATAGCCCTCATGGCCACAGGATAAAATTCATGACGAAAACGAGCGGCGCTTGCAATTACTTTTCGTGCAGGCAAAGGCTGTTTCCATCCAGATCCTTCAGCCACGCAAATCTTCCCCAAGGTGTATCATTGATTTTCCCCACTGTGATTCCCCTGGCATTCAGCTCTGTTATTTCAGCTTCAATGTTATCCGTTTCACAAATAATACCTTGGAACCCTGAGAGTGAAATGGTAGTATTGTTGCCCGGAAGGCCCATTTGTATCCAGGTTTCGCCGTGTTCGGCCGGAGCCTCAACAATAAGCTTGAACCCAAGCTTCACATAAAACTCTTTGGCTTTTTGCCTGTCCGCAACAGGCAGCATGATAATTTCTACTGATTTCATTTGAGTAGCTTTTAATTATCATGCAAAATACCAATAGGATGCAAGTGTGACATTGGGTGCAAACGACAATCTTACCTGTCGATTGCGACAAGACGTTTCTCTAATTTTGCAGAATCATTTAACCTAATGAAACACGTTTCTATATTACCACTTTATGATGCCACGTTAACAAGCATTGACAGCAGCCACCAGTTGTTTAGTCGTGTGAATGACTTTATGAAATACCAGGGGAAACCGCCTTTTTATCATGTTGAAATAGTAGGGCTGACGAAAGACACAAAACTTTCGAAGGGGCTTTATACGGTAAGCGCCGACAAGACAATCAACGAGGTTAAGAAGACGGACGTAATCGTACTTCCCTTGCTTTGTGGAGATTTCAAAAAAGCCATCGAGGAAAACAGAAAATATAATGACTGGCTCATTGCTCAATATCACAGAGGAACAGAGATAGTTTGCCTTTGCGTAGGCTCATTTTATTTGGCTTCAACAGGACTTTTAAATGGCCAAAAGTGTGCGGTGCATTGGGCAGCCAAAAATGAGTTCAAAGAAATGTTCCCGGGAACAGAGGTAATTGACGATACCATTATAACAGACGAAAATGGAATTTATACCTGTGGCGGTGGCTATTCTTATCTCAATTTGATACTCTACATTTTTGAGAAACATTTAAGCAGGGAAATATCCATACTTGCTTCAAAAATGTTTGAAATAGACATCGAACGAAAGAGTCAAAACCCTTATATCATCTTTATCGGGCAAAAAAAGCACGGCGATGAGACGGTATTAAGAGCGCAAGAATTTATAGAAAATAATCCTACGGAAACAATTGCGGTAGACAGCATTTGCAATAAATTCAGCGTAGGAAGACGCACATTTGAAAGGCGGTTCAGAAAATGTACAGGCAATTCAATAGCAGAATACATTCAAAGAGTAAAGGTTGAGTTTGCCAAAAAACATCTGGAAACAACTCGAAAAACGGTGAATGAAATAATTTACGCAACGGGTTATAACGATCTCGATGCCTTTAGGAAAGTGTTTAAAAAATTAACTGACTTATCACCGATTGAATACCGTAAAAAATATTCTTCCTGAGCTGATGTTTTAAGTCCGCCCGGGGTTGCAAGAGATCCCGGGCTAACATGAACTGTATGTCGATCACACTTCAATGGCTATTGACTCAAAGATGATGTTAGCCGCCGCAAAGACACGAAGGCACAAAGTTAGAGCTTGGTGACGCTTCACGTCCTTTCTTTGGTGGGCAAAAAAGCCAGATTTGAGTTCTCGAACTTATTTCGCCGCAGCAAAGCGATACTTCCCTGATCCAACTTCAACCACAATATATTCTCCCTCTTTCCTGGCCATACTGCCTAACGCATGATCACTTTCCTGGACAGATTCGGCTGAATTCGCCGGAACGTAAATCGTCGCTTTTGTATTCGCGGGAATATCGACGTCTAATTGAAGTTTAGATTTATCGATTTTCCAATGAGAACTGACGGTTCCATAGTACGTCTTCAGATCTGCACTGGCAAAACTTAAGCTATCACTGATGTGCGGCATTATCCGGATGTGTTTATAGCCTGGCTCGTCTGTGTAGGTATCAATTCCGCATATGCTTCTGTACATCCAGTCGCCAATGGCACCATAAGAATAGTGATTGAAAGAATTCATTGAAGCTGTTTCAAAGGTGCTGTCAGGTTTTATTCCATCCCATCTTTCCCAAATCGTAGTGGCTCCCATTTTCACCGGGTACAGCCAGGAAGGATAAGTTTCCTGCAACAGCAATTTATAAGCAACGCTATCATATCCAAAGCGCGTTAGCACATGACACAAATAAGGCGTACCTAAAAATCCCGTTGTAAGATGATTATCATAGCTGCTTACATTTTCTGCCAGTCGTTGTGCCGCTTCCCGTCTTTGTGATTCCGGAAGCATGTCAAAATTCAATGCGAGTACGTAAGCTGTTTGTGTATTTGAAACCAATCTTCCATTGGCGGTTGCATACTCCTTCAAAAAAGCTTCTTTTATCTTTTGAAGCAAGGCGGTATATTTTGCTACATCATCATCCTTTCCTAAAACTTTCGCTGCATTGATAAGTAATTGTGTTGAGTGAGCATAAAAACACTGGGCGATCAAATATTTATCTGTAACGGCCGCACGTCCGTCCACGTCATCGGCAGGGCTATAAAACAACCAATCGCCAAAGTGAAAACCTGTATTCCAAAGATCATTGTTGCTTTTACTCTTCATGAATTCCACCCATCTTTTCATGCTCGGGTATTGCTGCTGTAAGATATTCTTATCCGCATAAGCCAGGTACATGGTCCAGGGAATGATGGCACAAACGTCTGCCCAACCGGTAGAACCGGCAGCATTTGAACCAAGAACATTCGGAATAACAAAAGGAACACTTCCGTTTTCCAGTTGATCAGCCGCAACATCCTTTAGCCACTTGGCAAAAAAACTATTCACGTTCATGTTGAACGAAGCCGTCCTGGAAAAAACCTGGGCATCGCCCGTCCAACCCAATCTCTCGTCACGTTGCGGACAATCGGTGGGCACATCAAGGAAATTTCCTTTTTGCCCCCATTGAATGTTATGTTGCAGTTGATTGATGAGTGGATTCGAACAACTAAAACTTCCGGTTGGCGACATATCAGAATACAAGGCAACAGCAGTAAAATTTTCGGGTTTTATTTCACCCGGGTAGCCCTCAAGCTTTATATAGCGAAAACCAAAAAAAGTAAAATGCGGTTCAAAGTCCTCTATGCCTTCACCTCGCAAAACGTATTTCGCCTGGGCTTTGGCCGCCCTTAAGTTTTCAGTGTAAAAATTTCCTTCTTTGTCCAGAACTTCTGCATGAGAGATCGTGATGGTATCACCAGCATTTCCCTTTGCTTTTATCATCACCCAACCCACGAGGTTCTGCCCAAAATCGATCACCTTCTCCCCTTTTGGTGTAGTAAAAATCTTTACAGGTGCAAAGGTTTCATGTTTTTTTATTTGTTCATTTTGGGTGGTAATCAGAATTGATTTGCTGTAGTCCTTTACAACAACACCATCCCAACCCGAAGCATCATAGCCGGCCTGCCTCCACCCGGTTCTTTGTTTCCGGGCATCGATGATCTCGCCATTATAAATTTCCGCATACCTGATGCTTCCTGTTGTTGATTTCCACGAATCATCCGACACTATTGATTCTTTACTTCCGTCAGTATAGGTTATATCGAGTTGAAACAATAATGCAGCATCTTTCCCATACACATTCTTATTGTCTTCCCATGCCAAATGACTCCTGTACCAACCACTGCCGAGTGCCATTGCTATTACGTTGCTTCCTTGTGTCAACAGACTTGTTACATCAAATGTCTGGTATTGCAAACGCTTGTTGTAACTTGTCCACCCCGGTGTCAAATAATAATCACCGATACGTCTTCCATTGATGTAGCCTTCATACATTCCATGCGCAGTAATATAGGCCGTGGCGGATTGAAGTTTTTTCCCCGCGGTAAATTCTTTCCTGAACAATGGCGTCGGCCTGTTGACAATGTCTTCTGTGAATCCCTGTTCGATCCACTTTGCTTTCCACTCGTTTTCATTCAGCAAAGCCATTTGCCAAAATGCTGGCTGGCTCCATGCAGATGCTTTACCCGAATTGTCCCAAACCCTAACCTGCCACGAATATTTTGTTCCCGATTGCAATGGGGAACCCTTGTACACAACGTGCACTGATGAATCAGAATTTATCTTACCACTATTCCAATTCGCAGATTTCGCGGATGTAACTTTTATCTCATAAGCGGTCTGCATTACATTTCTTTTATCGCTGACAAGCTGCCAGCTGAGTCGGGGTTGAGTAACATCCAGGCCAATCGGGTTTGAAAGATTTTCACAGAGCAAGTTGGATACCTGTACCTGTGCACCGGCAAACGCGTACACAGAAATCAAAGCAAACAGCAAAGCAAGTTTTTTCATCGGTGTTTGTATTTAATTGAGTAATTCATTTCAATATTCAGCAATTTTTCCAATTTGATTATTTTTCACTACATAGGATCATAGGAACATAGGGTCCCTAATGTGGGCTGTGCGTGTATGTGGTGAAATGATCGAAACTCAAACACTACTGGTATTTCTAAAAGGTTTTAACGTGATGATATCGGCCGGCAATGGATCATTGTTCCAATTTTTATGAATGGCAAGCCCTGCACCCAATGCAGACGCCTGGGAAATTGTCGCTGCATAAATTTCTAATCCCCGAAAAGAATTGGCCAACATCGTCATGTAGATCCTATTCTTCGCAAAGCCGCCGTCAACAAATATCTTCTTTGCCGGTGCTCCTTTTAACACAAGGTTTGTGGATTTGACCTGTTGCATCACAATATCTCTCACCAGGAGGTGATAGGCCTCTTCATAGTCATTGAATTCACAGAGATCTGAATTCGAAAGGACATCTGAACTAGATCCATCTGAAGACACTGCGTAGCGAGCGTCAAATTCAAGGCCCTGGTAATAATCGCCGGCCTTGTGGAAGTACGCAGCCAATCTCTTTATGTGCTGTTCATGCTGATAGCCCGCAAATAATCTTGACGCTTTTACGGGCTTGCCTTCATAGGAGAGATAGCACAAACAATCCTGTTTTAGTTCTTCATTCGTCAGCTCTGCGTGATTAAATGGGTTTAGACTTATACACCATGTTCCGGTGGAGATCAACACAAATGGTTCGTGAAAAGAGGAAAGATAAGGTATCAGTGCGGCGGAAGAATCGTGTAAGCCGATCCCAACCGGTATTTCATTTTTTTCGCCATTTGTATTCCCGGTTATTTTATCTCCATTGTACAAAGGGGCAAATTTATTGTCGAGCTCCTCTTTGTTTACCCAATCATGGTATTGATTTTTTGTGAAATCCCAAAGATTTGTATGGCAGCCCACGCTTGAAATATCTGTTGCGGGGGTTTTAGTAAGAATAAAACTTAAATATTGAGGTAAGTGCAAAGAGTAGCTGATCTTTTCATAAACCTCCGGCTTCTCATATTTGAGGCGATACAACTGCATCCCTGAATTTAAAGATCCAAGTACAGGAGAAGCCGTCTCCCTCGCAACCAGATCTTCTCCGCCATAGCGGTCATAAAATTGTCTCTTTATATGTTCGGGAAAAGGTTTTAGATAATTATATAAAGGCGGGATGACCTTTCCCATTTTATCAATATGTACAAAACTTGCACCGTAAGCCGAAAAATTCACTGCCTTCAGATCAATGTCTTTTATCGACACCATCTCTAAAAACTTTTGTTGTACCCAGTTCGTCAGCGCATTCACATCTTCACACGGAAAGCCATCTTCATCGACTGTTTCTTCCAGTTGAGCACTTTCTTCATGCAACAATTTGTATTGCTCATCAAAAAGCAAAGCCTTCTTATTGGTCTTTCCCACGTCGAATATGAGTATCGCTGGAACTGCCATTGTGAATGGTGAGTGGTGAATGGTCAATGATTAGCCGTGAATCGTCAATCGCGAATCTCCCATGTAACAAGTAACCAGGAACTAGCAACCAGCAACTCCCTAAAGCCCCGTCGCTACGGTTTTACTCCCTCTTTCTTTGATCAGGTTCTCTCTTACTTTTTCGTTTCGGTAGACAGACAATGGATCAATCGCTCCCCCGCTTCTCAATCTTGTCTCGCTCACCAATGGTCGTACATCAGTACGAAAAGCGATTTGTAGAATTTCCTGCGCGGTCACAACGTCATTGTCTTTTTGCGCCTCAGATAATTTTTTCCTGTCCACAAGTAATGCCTGTGCATAGGCGATCATGATCGCTTCGACTGATTGCAACAGGTCCTCGAGGGGATCCTTTACATTGTGAGAGGCGTCGATCATCCAGGCAAGGTCTGACGCATGATCCATACCCCTGGCGTCCATCCCGTCTATCAATTCATTAAAAATTAGAAATAGCTGGTACGGCCTGATGCTTCCCACCGTGAGGTCGTCGTCTCCATACTTTGAATCGTTGAAATGAAAACCTCCCAATTTTTTTTCCATCAACAGCAACGAAACGATCTGCTCAATGTTTGTATTCGGCAAATGATGGCCCAGGTCAACCAATGTGAAGGCTTTCTCTCCCAACTTACTCGCATAAAGCAATGACTGTCCCCAGTCGCCAACTGTCATTGAATAGAAATTTGGTTCGAAGGCTTTGTATTCAACAAATACTTTCCAGTCATCTGGAAGAGCATCATAGACTTCTTGCAAACTTTCCAGTGTATTTTGAAATGCTTTCCTGAAATTCAATTGCCCCGGGAAATTAGAGCCATCACTTAGCCAAACCGTCAATGACGATGATCCAAGTTCTACACCATATTTTATGACCTCAATGTTATGATCGATTGCCTGTTTACGAACCGCCTTGTCGACGTGCTGCATAGAGCCAAATTTGTAGCTCAATCTCTGATCCGGCTGATCCTGGAACGTGTTTGAGTTCATCGCATCAAACCGCAACTCATTTTGTGCAGCAAGCGCCTTTATGTTTGATGCATTAGAAGGAATATCCCAGGGAATGTGCAAAGAAATAGCTCCACTTGATCTGTTCAATCGATGGAGTAGCCCGATGTCGTCAATTTTTTCTTCCAGGTTACGGGGCTCACCGCCAATGCTAAATCGTGCAAACCTTGTTCCTCCTGATCCCAATGCCCAGCTTGGAATAGCAACCTGGAATTTGATCAATTTTTTTAAAATGCCATCCGCATTAGTGATCCCTGCTGAAATGAAATCAAATTTCTTTTGATGTTCCTTCAACAAGCCTTGATTGTTTTCCTGGATCTTTTCTTTTGTGATCTGCATGGCAAACGTTTTACTGAAATTTCATTCACGACAAATAAAAAACTTCCCTTAACCTGGTACTTACCGGAGAATTGTCTTCATTCGTTTCCATTATATCTTTCATATAGGCCCACCATTTCTGCATTAACGGGTGAGCAGGAAGTTTATCCAGGTTAGTTTCATCTCCCACCTTCAAAACTCCAAACAATGTATTTGTTTCTTCGTCCAAAAAAATTGAATAATCTTCAATTCCCGTTGTTATCAATAAACTTTTTAGCTCCGGCCATATTTCGTCATGACGTTTCTTGTATTCCGCTGCCTGACCTGCAAATAATTTCATTTTAAATGAGACTCGTTGCATATTCTCGCCTTCCTGCTCCGTGCCCTTTGTGATCCCCACAGAGAACACTAAGCCTTTTAATAATATGTTTGGTTTATTCATCCGGAAATTGAGTTTTTTTTCTAATAGACTATACTCTCTATCGTGAATTGCGAAAACTCAATACCAGTTTAGCTTCCTTTTATGTCGAATAGAGATACCGAACGCACAAGCGAGTGACACAACCGCCGCTGAGTAAAGAACAAACGCTGGCAAAATAATCTTTCCGCGTAATCTATTTAATCAAGCAAATGGTAGTTCGGCTACCTCAAAAACGCCGCTGCTACTCCCCCGTCCACATTCAATGTATTCCCTGTTGACTTGTCAAGCAAGCCGCTCACAAAAGCAAAACAGGCGTTGGCAATGTCAACCGGTAAAATCGCTTCGTTAAGTAATGTGCGCTTTGCGTAATAAGCCGGTAATTCCTCAACACTGATACCATATGCCTTTGCTCTTCCTTCAGCCCAACCACCGGCCCAGATGTTTGAATCGGCGATGACCGCATCCGGATTCACTGTGTTCACACGAATTTTATCGACCCCCAACTCTGCCGCAAGCAAACGTGAAAGATGCGCCTGTGCTGCTTTTGCAGAACCATATCCGGCGTTGTTTGGTCCCGCAACGATGGAATTCTTTGATACAACATTTACTATATCTCCACCAAAGTTTTGCTTGCGCATGATCTCAACGCCGTTCTTTGAAACAAGAAATTGGCCCTTTACAAGGATGTCGTATAATTTATCCCAGTCTTCTGTTGAATGATCAGTGATCGATTTTGAAATGCTGATACCTGCGTTATTGACAATGAGGTCAACTCCTCCAAAAGCCAGGACGGTCGCTTTGAATGTCTTTTCAATGGTTTCTCCTTTTGTCACATCCAGCGTCCCCGAGGCCACAATGTCTTTTCCAAACTGCTTCTGAAATTCTTCTACTGTGCCCTTCATCCTTTCTTCGTTTACATCGTTGATCATAATACAAGCGCCTTCTTCTGCAAATTTTTTGGCAATGGCTTTTCCAATACCGCCTGCACTTCCTGTGACCAGAGCAATTCGTCCACTTAAGGGTTTTGGTTTCGGCATTCGCTGCAGCTTCGCTTCTTCAAGCAGCCAGTATTCAATATTAAATGCCTCCTGTTTTGGCAATGATGTGTATTCACTGATGGCTTCAGCACCTTTCATTACATTAATCGCGTTGATGTAAAACTCCGCAGCTACTCTTGCGGTTTGCTTGTCTTTTGCAAATGTGAACATTCCCACTCCCGGATAAAGGAGAACAACAGGATTGGCGTCACGCATGGCGGGGCTATCCCGATGTTTACAGCCATCGTAATAATCAGCATACATTTTTCTGTACGCCTGGAATTGCGGGGAAAGTTTTGCGTTTGTTAACGCGACATTGCTTGTATCCTCATTCGTATCCAAATTCAAAACAAGTGGAGAAATTTTGGTTCGAAGAAAATGATCGGGGCAACTCGTTCCCATCGGCCCCAAGTGGGAAAGATCATTTGAATTGATGAATTCAAGAACCCTTTCATCGTCAGTAAAATGACCAATGGCTCCCCTAACGCGCCCATCCCCTGATGGGGAGTTTTGGACATCGCTATTGGAACAAAACCCTCTTAAGACAGGCATTAGGGCCGCAGCTTTTTGCAAACGTTCTTCGCGAGATAGTGACTTGATTTTTTGACCACCAAAAACCGGTCGTTTCTTCCCATAACTCTTTTCAAGATGTTCTGCACAGCGTTCGATCACTTCCAGTGTGTTGACATAACTTTCGTAAGCTGTATCGCCCCAGGTAAACAATCCATGCGAGCCGAGCATGATACCACGTATCGCGGGGTTTTCATCGAGACATTTCTTTAGTTTCAATCCTAGATCAAAACCGGGTCTCTGCCAGTCTACCCAACCAATCGTCCCATCAAATAGTTCCTGTGTTATTTTTTTTCCGTCTTTTGCAGCAGCAATAGCGATGGCCGCGTCCGGATGCAAATGATCAATGTGTTTGAAGGGCAGGAAGGCATGCAGTGGTGTATCGATGGATGGCGCCTTGGAACTGAGATCATAGATGCAATGATTAAATAACTCCACCATTTCATCTTCATGTTCAATTCCCCGATAAACTCTTTTTAAATTCTGCAAACGCTCCATGTATAAGGCCGCAAGTCCGGATTTTTTTAACGTTCCCAGGTCTCCACCACTTCCTTTCACCCACATCACCTCCACATCTGTTCCCGTCAAAGGATCCTTCGCGATCGTTTTGCAGGATGTGTTTCCACCACCGTAATTTGTCAGGCGCAGATCCGCACCGAGTAGATTTGACCGGTAGATCAGCAATGCTACTTCGTCACCTTCCATCGACGCAGCAGTACCTTCATCCCACAGATAGCTCGCATGGTTGCCCCCAACTCCCCCGGGTGGGGAGGAGGTTTGAAATTTTTTATTCGTAGTCGCACACATATTTTTTCGATTATTGATAAAAAATAACCCCACTCACCATTCACCACTCACTATTTAATCGCATTTCCATAACCAACCAGCATTACAGATAATATGATTGTGATGACTCCCACAATGATCGTAGTCTTTGTTTTTTGTGAAACACCTTTCCACTCTTTAAGCGCAAAACCCCAGAGGTTGGCAACAAGTATAATAAAGGCCATATGTAAAATCCATGAACTTGCCCCATTGCCAAGCTTACTTTCTCCCATCCCATAAAAAAAGAATTGCAGGAACCAGGTCGTGCCTGCTAATGCCGCAAAAAAATAATTGTTTGCGAGGTTCACTTTTTTATTTGTATAATCATGAAATGATTTGTTGCGGGTATTCAGGATCATACACCAGACAAAATTGGTCGTCAAACCACCCCATAACAACACGATATAAGTGACATTGTTCCGGTATAAAAAATTTATCGCTTCATTTGGATGAGCAGCCTTCCACAGTTGATTCGCTGTTTCGGCCATTGGTGAACCCGCCTCAATACCATAATTAAAACAGGCACTGAGAATGCCTGAAATGATACAAACAACCAGGCCTCTTACAAGGCTGAATTCTTTTATACTTTCTTTCTTTTTTTCTTCTGGTAATTCACGTTCCTTTAAAACACCAGCCCTCCCGCAGATATAAATTCCGATTAAACAAAGAACAACACCCACGAGAACAATTCGTCCCCAGGAAGTGGTAAGCAGATCATTGAAAGCGGTTTTACCTTCTGCCGGGTGGAAATTGTAATAGATCGAAGGAACCAATGCACCAAATGCAGAAGTAAATCCCAGCAATACCGAATTACCCAAGGACATCCCAAGGTAGCGCATGCCTAAACCGTACATTAATCCACCAATACCCCAAAGCACGCCCCAGAAATAAGTCCACCAAAAAGTGGATGAAGATGTTTGTGAAATGATGGATGAAAAATTGGGAATAGTCAACCAGGCCGCGATCGGTGGAACGATCAACCAGGAAAATAATCCACCAATGATCCAATAGCTTTCCCAATTCCAGCCTTTTACTTTTTTGAACGGAACATAAAAACTGCCGGAGGCAAAGCCACCGATAAAATGAAAGATAATGCCCAGGACGACCTGCATATTGGTTTGATCGTATTAATGATAAAAATAGGATTCCTTATAGAAAAGCCATCATGTACTGTCATGCTTTTCCGCGAATAAGATACTACTTTCCTTTTCAATACGATCCAGGAAGGCACGAGTTTTTCTGTCAAAAGAAGAAACACTATGCCGTACTGTGCTGTGATTTTTTTTATTTCATTTAGGCCTGACAAGTAGTTCTTTAGTTTGCGTAATAAAAAATCGTTTATGACGAAGAGAATCGTTCTTTCTTTATTCATTATTTCACAACTAATGGTTGCAACGGCGCAGGATAAAAAAATCCGGCTGATCGTGAGAGGTGATGACATGGGATTTTCTCACAGCGGTAACGAAGCCCTGGTAAAGGCATACAAACAAGGCATAGAAACATCCGTTGAAGTCATTGTTCCTTCTCCCTGGTTTCCTGAAGCAGTAAACTTGCTGGAAGAAAATCCCCAGCTCGATGTGGGAATTCATTTAGTATTAACAAGTGAATGGCATAATGTGAAATGGAGGCCACTTACTGCTGCTGAGAGTCTTAGAGACAGTTCCGGCTATTTTTACCCCATGATATGGCCAAATAAAAATTACCCAAACGGTGCTTTGTTACAACACGGTTGGAAGATCGAGGAGATAGAAAAAGAATGGCGGCGTCAAATTGAGCTGGCGAAGAAAAAAGTACCACGGCTTAGTCATATTTCGGGACACATGGGTTGTACTGATATGAATGATTCCGTAAAAACCTTGGCAAAACGATTAGCAAAAGAATATGATCTAGATATTGATCTCTCTGCGCTAGGTGTAAAAAGTATTGGCTACGATGGTTTATCCAAAACAAAAGATGAAAAAATAAGGAGCTTTATCAACATGCTGAATGAATTGGAACCTGGTAACACATATCTTTTTGTAGATCATCCGGGGGTCGATACTGATGAACTAAGAGCTATTCATCATATCGGTTATGAAAATGTGGCCGAAGACAGGCAGGGGGTCACCGATACGTGGATCAATGAAAAAGTGAAAGATATTCTTAAAAAGAGAGAAATACAGCTCATTAGCTACGCTGACCTGCGTGAGTAATTGGAGTTAGGTTATGTAAAATCCCCTCTTCCACTTAGCTGTACTGTGCTGCCTTTTAGGTAAGGGAGCAGCACACCTGGACTAAAAAAATTAAATTTACATATACGTATTAATGGCCCGTTGTAACCTCAAGCGATTGCATGAAAACGATTTTTGAAATTGATGCCAACCGGAGAACCCCCAAATATCTCCAGATCGTTCATTCCGTAACCAAGGCCATTAAACAGGGCCGGTTTAAAAAAGGGGACAGAATACTTTCCATTAACGAGCTCAGTAATGAATTTTTATTATCAAGGGATACTGTTCAAAAAGCTTACGATATCCTTGAGAAAGACAGGGTGATCGAGGCAGTAAAAGGAAAAGGTTTTTATATCAATCGGACGGATGTATTGAATCATTACAAAGTGCTTCTCATTTTTAATAAACTGAGCTCTTATAAGAAGATGATATACGAATCCTTTGTAAAAACGCTTGGCAAAAAAGGAACGGTCGATCTTAAAATTCACCACTCAAACATCAAAGTGTTTGAGGATATTGTTGAACAGGGATTGGGCGAATATGATTACTATGCTATCATGCCTCATTTTTATAGTGATATCGACAAAGCGGTGGATATCATCAAACAAATTCCGTTGGATCAATTGATAGTGATGGACAAAGACCTTGGCTGTCCTTTGCCGTATGCAGCCATTTACCAGGATTTTGAAAACGACATTACAGAAGCCATGGAAACTCAGCTTGAATCATTCCGAAAGTATGATGAATTGATCATGGTGCATCCTAAAATTTCTTATCCCCTGGAAATTATTAATGGATTTAGAAAATTTTGCTTTCAAAATTCTTTCAAACATAAAGTTCTTGAAAGCGTCAACGAAAATGAAAAGCTGGAAGCAAAACAAGTATTTGTCGTGATAGAAGAAACTGATTTGGCAAATATCATTAAGTGCTGCCGTTATCAAAATATGAAGATCGGCAAAGACATTGGCATTGTATCCTATAATGACACCCCTTTGAAGGAAATACTTTTGGACGGCATTTCTGTGATCTCCACAGATCATTCCAAAATGGGTGAGACGGCCGCAACGTTTATCCTGGAGCAAAAAATAGAAAAGTTGAGAAACCCGTTCCGCTTTATTCAAAGAAACTCTTTGTAGTTACTCATACTTCAATTCAATTAAATTTATCTTATCATTACCTGTTTCAAAATCGGCATAGTTTGATCGTTCCATTGTTGATTGAGTAAGTGAAATTATTTTTTTGTTGCATGATACGGCTTTAGCTTTCGCGTTCTGCGGAAGCAATACATGAAAAAACAATTTATCCCCACTTCCGGTTGCGATGATAGAAATTGTTTTTTCTTTTTCATGATGCAGGTATTGATAGCTTACATAACCCTGTGAAGCTGCATATCGCACCGTAACGTTTACCGAATCCGCCTTTGTAGTAACCCATTTTGGTGCGATGACAGGAAGCTTGTATGCCTGTGCCTTGTCTTTTACACCTGCCAACCCTTCTACCAGCGCAGCCATTGCCGTGGCTGCAGCCCAATCATCAGGTCCACCATATGATGTTGGCTTCACAGGCACGTAATGTTCCTTGTTTGATAAGCTTATACCAAGCACTGCATAGATGCCATCACCTTCAGGCGATAGCAAAATAAGTTTGTTGATCTTTTTAGTTGGTTCAGGATTATCAATTGCACACCAGCTTACACCCACGCCTTCACTTACATCATTCTTTCCATACCATGCAACGCCTGAGTAATCGGTTTTTAATTGAGAAAACCACCAATAAGTGAGTTGTTTGTCCATCAGGATGTATTGCAGTTTCGTACTTCCGTCTTCGTACATAATTTTTATGCCTCCAACAATATTTTCTGATACGGGCTTACTGGAAGTATGCAATAAATAAATACAACGAGCAGTGTCGTTCACACTTATTTCAACTGTGGAAGGAAAATTTTTGTGTTTTGAAACAGCGACTACAGCGCGGCGGTTATTTTTAATCGGATCGATCACGTCAAATGTGATGTCTCCAAAATGTTGTAACCCGGTAGGCAAGTTATGGAGATCATCCCCTGCACGTTTTGAATTCATCCAATTAAGTGATGATGTGCTACCTGAACTTGAGAGGTCCATATTGGCATAACCAGAAAGATCAAGAGGTTTGTACACAGGCGGCGCCGGTGGTGGAAACATAGCACCTGTGTAGGCAAACCAAATTTTATTATCATATTTTTTTCCAAGTTCAAAAAGACGGGTGAGTATATCTGAACCATAGTTCTCATAACCGTTTTCGTATGCACCTCTTGCCAATTCACCGGCGACATGACCACCTACTCCCCCGTTCATATACTGCCAAATTTCATTGTGCCGTTCATAACCCTTTTGAAAAGGAGGATAAATAGAATACCATTCACCCGGCGAGCCAGTGGGTAAGTGATCTTTGAGATTAAGATAAGTTTGAATGATCGCCTTGCTCTGTGAATGGCTGATGTCACGATTCAATGAATAGGCATTTGACTGAGCGACCTGTGAACGTTCATCCACGCCAAGATGCCGCTGAACGGTTGAATCTTCATCAACGAAATGCGTAAAGAATTTTCCGTTCCAGGCAAGTTCATTAAGTCGATCTTTTATCTCATCACCACGTTTTTTATATTTCAACGCATTTTTTGCGTCGCCGGCTTCTTCAAACATGTCGTGTAACTGGTAGCACGCTGTAATGTAACCCGTATTATCGCCAAAGAATACACCAAATTTTGATCTTGCAGGATCAATGATCATAGTATTGGTTAGCCCAAGGTCAGGCATATACTCATCTTCTACTGCAAAATCCCAACTGTCGATAGTATAAACTCTTTTCAACAATTGAAAACGTTTACTCCATCTTGCCGGATCATTTAATGCATAGTCCAACGCTTTTGCCGCTGATGGAAGGTTTTTTTTCATCCATTCACTATCATCATCCGTTTTCCAGGAATCATAAATCGTGTTTACATAAATATATTCGGGGTGATTTTCAACCGGCTGCCGTACAAAGACTTTATCACCGATCTTCTTGCTATAACCGGAAAATTTATCACGGGTTAAAAAATAATCGACATTGGGCATATGCTGAATGAAACTATAGATCATTCCATCTTCCCGCTGCGACTGGCGCATGATATCAACAAGCTCTCTACCATTTGGCAAAAAATATTTCAAACCTTTCATGGTGTGAAAATTGTCGAGCACCCAGGGAACAAAAACATGATAGGTTTTTCCATTCCAATCAACGGCAAAAGTTCCTTCTTTTACATCAGCAAACATTCCATTATGAAAAAGATCGAACATTTTCTTGTAGTAACCGCCATCATCAATATTTGTAAAAGCATCTAATACAAAATCGAGGCTGTCAATAATTTTATTATGGTCATAAACGAAAACATGTTGCTTCCCCAATGCGCCGCCTGCTCTAAAACCGACGATGGTTCTTACTGGTGATGAAAAATATTCCTTCCCTTTTGCATCAATTACTTTTATCAAAACTCCTTTTGGATTCACAATTGTCAGTTGCTGCAATGGCTGAACTCTCTTAGAAGCAGAATTAGTTCCCAAAAGATGGTCAAACACTAACAAACCAGACCCGGGATCATTTTCTTGCGCTGACGCCAGAAGAGAAAATGCAACCAAAGACAACGCGTTAAATAAATGTTTTTTCATCGTCATTACTCTTAATTCTTTTTATAAAGCGTGACTACTGAATTGGCAGGAAGCAAAATATTGTCGGTGCCATTGACTAAACCTTGATCATTGCAATCATCTTTTTCTGATGTAACATACATATTCAATTGCGCAGGCAAACCCGAACCTGACAATTTTATAATTTTCTGCGTTGAATTGCTGTTGATAAGGATAAGGGTTTGTAAATTTTCAACTCCGTTTTTAAAGGCAAGTGGATAGATCGTCGCGCCGGAAGGTACAGAAGCGTTTATACGTGTTGCGCCAGGCCGTATATAGCGATAAAAATTTTTGGACACATAATAGCGCTTGCTTTTTTCCCCGCTGGTATTCATCAATGAAAATTCATCCAGGGTAGAAGTGCTCAGGCTCCAAAACAACCATGCAGAGATATTCCCAAAATTTATAGCTGTATACATCGCTTTTGCCATATCCATGGCACCTTTAAAATTATTTGAAAAGCCTGATGTTTCTGTCATCCATAATTGTTTATTGTATGGTGCTCCCCAATTATACATGTTATTCCATGTTTGCGCTTCCGTTGAAGAAGCCATGATACCATCAAAAGCATATCCATGCGTTGCGATGAATGAAACATGTTGTCTTGCTTCAGCATCTGCGAGTATTGGTCGTATCAAACTGCTGGCTCCATCAAACCAGCCTACATCTTCAGGCACAAATAACCTGGTAATTAAGCCTGCATCGCTCAAACGTTTACCCACTACTTTCAGCACATCGCGAAGCGCATCCCCATTGTACACACAAGAGGCATACGATTGCGAGAACCTGGGTTCATTTTGTATGCTCAGGGCATATACATCCAATGCTGTTTCCTGCTTGATGATCTTTATATAGGCTATGCACATTTCCGCAAACTCCTGGTACATGTCTGTGCGCAATTGGTTATCGCTATTCGCAGGATTCGGATTATAAGAGGGGGCTGAATTTTGATTCGTGCCATTTGAAATACTGTTATTTGTTTTCATCCAGGGCGGAGCACTCCATATTGAAACAATCAATCTGGCAAGACCGGCGGCCTTCATGTCTCTGAGGTATTGCAAATGATCATCTAATTTTCCATCGTGCCCCGGGGTGGTATTATGCAAGTTATATTTTGAAAGATCGGTGTCGAAAGGATCGCTATTATCGTTTACGATTTCAAAGTTGGTGGGAATATTGTCTCGGAGGATCGTAAGGCCCAGATCATTTATTAAAGTATTCACAAATTCGCTGCTCGTAAACGGACCGTTGCTCCAATAAACATCTTTTGCACCGAAACCGCCGAAACCCTCCATTGTTTGAAATTGCTGTGTTTCATCGATACTCACAGTAGTAACGTCTGCATCGAGTGTAGCTGTTAAAATTACGGGCGATAAATGGCCGTCACTCACTGAAACTTTTATTGTATAGGTTTTTCCAGCATAGTAGGTGGCCGTTTCTGTTGCTGATCCATTTTTT
>DASYSW010000661.1:0-5738 GCA_036002905.1 Chitinophagaceae bacterium | reverse complement strand
TTGTGCTCCTGATTTTGCTATTTGGAAACGAGCAATAAGCGACGCATTGCGAGACGGCGCAAAACTTTTCGTTGCAGATATTGAATTGCCGAACAAAGAAAATAAAGACGCTTACGAAGGATTTAAGCGACTGGCATTTGTAATTCCTTACACGAGGTATCATTATAGGCTGATAAGTAGCAATAAACGCTACAAGACTGCTTGCGCCTCAGGTTTGAAATTTGGCTATACACTTTGGTTAATGATTTTGGACAAAGCATTTTCCACTTCCCTTGCCCAAAGAGGACTGGTTCAACTATTCTCCAATTTCCAGAACCTCCTTTTACCATATCGAAAACAAAGTATTCTGTTCCTCTTTTTGCATTAACAAAAACCTTTTCTCCGGTTGCCGTATGAATTCTATTCAAAGAAAGGCGTAGTAGGTTATCATCAACCTTTAAAGTTTGTATCAAAGGGCATCATCGTAGTCAATGGTTTCATGCGAATTTAATTAAAAAAAGCCCCACTGCGATGTGGTGAGGCCCTAATCAAACCATTAATCATTAAACCTTATTCTCAAACATTTCAAAGAAATGATAAAAAACCGCACATCGCGTCACAGCTATTGTAATTTCAATAATTGCACCGGGCAATAAATTTTCACCGCCTCGCTTACCGCTACACCGCCATGATCAAGCGCTACATTCCATACAAGCCCAAAATCTTTTCTGTTGATTTTACCCTGGAGAAGCAATCCGGCCTTCGTGTTTCCAAATGGGTCTTTGGGTACTCGCCCTGCAAAATCCATTTCAAGTGTTATTGGCCTGGTGATTCCTTTAATGGTTAAGTTACCGAGCAATTTGTAGATGTTTTCCTGGGTTTTCTCAATGGTGTCACCTTCAAATTGTATCTCAGGATATTTCTCCGTATCAAAAAAATCGCCAGATCTTAAATGTCCGTCTCTCTGCGCATCGTTGGTGTCAATGCTATTCGCATCAATTGTAACGTTGACCTTAGCATCGGAGAAGTCTTCTTTTGATGTTACAATGGTCGCCTGCGCTTTCTTGAATTGTCCTTCGGTTTCCGTAATTCCAAAGTGTCTAACACTAAAGCCAATTTTACTGTGGCTGAGATCTATCGCCCACTTTTCTTTTTCTTGTACCATACTTGCTTTGTTTAAAAATTGAATGGTACAAATTTAGAATCGAGAACATGCCTCATGTTATAACAAAAACTATCTTATTCGGTATTTTAAGGACATTTCTCTTTTAAAATCATTAGGAGACATTCCCGTATCAGCCTTGAAGATCTTAGCGAAATACGAACTGTCGAAATAGTTTAAGCCGGTCGCTATTTCTGTTATTGTTTTATCGGTAAACGTCAAAAGTCTTTTGGCTTCCAGGATGCTTCGTGCCTTAATTATTTCGTGGGCCGTCTTTCCTGTCACGGATTTGGCCACAATGTTCAAATGATGTTGGGTTATAAATAGCCGATTTGCGTAGAAAGTGGAAGCCTGATTTTCATAGAAATGCGCATCCAGCAGCTTTTTAAATTCTTTATAAAGAGTCAGGTATCTTTTCGAGCTATTGCCATCAGCCTGGTCGTTCACGCATCGCTGAACCTGTGTCAATAGAATATGCAACAATGATTGAGTGATGGCAGCACTCTTATCGTCCCGGTTGTGTTCTACGTAAATTAGCTCGATTGTTCTCTTTATGTCAATAAAATCTTTTTTGTTGAAATGGATACAAGGGTTAGCATAGATGTTATCCAGGAAGGTCAACTCAAAAAGCCTATCCTTACTGCTGTGATTTAATAAGAAAAAATCTTCGGTAAATAATATCGTGCCACCTGTAAGTGGTTTCCATTCTTCAAACCGATGCACTTGATTTGGTGAAATAAAAAATAGTGAATTTGGTGACACATTGTACTCGTTGTAATCAATGCTTTGCTTGCTTTTTCCTTTTTCAGTCCAAAGTATCTCATAAAATGTATGCTTGTGGATCTCGTCAACATCAGGTTCTTCCATTTCATTGAATCGTGTTATGGCAAATTCCGTTGGATTGCCTGGCTCGTTAATAAAATGACCGATGCTGTAACGTTTAAATATTTCTTTCATTTTCTTTGGTTATTGCACTCGGCAATCTCGCTTATAAAACTGATCCCATTTGTAATTCATCCGACAAAATTGTTTTTCGTTCCATCGTTCTTTTGTGGTCAAAAAGAGAATTATGAAAAAAATGTTTTTTAGCTCGATCGCCGTAATTGTTGTGGTGGTAGGTGCTTACCTTTTGTTCTTTAAGGAGCCAAGCTTCAAAGCCAAAAATGGATACTTGAATAACACAAACTCGCAAAATGTAATTATTGAAGGCTATGATCCTGTTTCTTATTTTACTGATAACAAGCCGGTCAGGGGTTTTGCAAAGTTTAATGTCGAATACCAGGGGGCTACTTATTGGTTCACGTCATTGGAGCATGCTGAGTTATTTAAAAAGGACCCGACACGATATGCTCCACAATATGGAGCGTTTTGCGGATATGCCGTCAGCATCGGAAAATTGCGACCTGTAGACCCAAACATTTTTCAAATCGAAAATGGGAAATTGATCCTTCAGCATACGCAAGAAGCATCTGACCTCTTTAATAAAAATTTAAAACAAAGTATTGAAAAAGCCGATAAAAATTGGCCGACTATCGTTGCGACTCATGTTGGGAAACCGGTAAAGTACGACGAGAAAGCGAAAGCAACAGCGTCTTCTGATTAATCCCGCATATAACTCTCCAATTTGTAAAATGCCCGACAATGTTCGGGCATTTCAATTTTGAAAGCGATCATTTGTAATTCACCCGACAGAACCGGCCTACATCACTACGTTACTTTGTGCCGACATAAAAAGAAACGAATAAAACAAAAACACGAAACATGGAATACGTTTCAATGAACTCAAAACAACTTCGCACAAAGGCGAAATACATGAAAGCATTTTCTGAACATGTTATTGAAGGTCTCCTAAAGATTATTATTACTGTCGGCGTCTTTTTGCTGATGATGAGTGCTGCCTACTCCCAGAAGCAGGGGAAATATTTTAATAACCTTAATGATAAAGGAATTATCATTGACGGTTATGACCCCGTCGCTTTTTATACTGATAACAAACCAGTAAAAGGAGACCCGCAGTTCCAATTCAGTTACGAAGATGCTATTTACTACTTCTCGTCACAGGAGCATCTTCAGCTTTTCAAAGACAATTCCGAGAAATACAAGCCTCAATTTGGCGGTTGGTGTGCTTATGCTGTTTCTCTGGGAAGAGTTGCTCCAATTGATGTAAATACTTTTTCCATTGTAAATGGACGCCTTGTCATTCAACACAACCAGCGCGCCGTGAATGGATGGAACAAAGACGTGCAAGGCAATCTTGCGCTGGCTGATAAATACTGGCCGAAAGTTTCTGATCGCGGCGGAAAGCAAATTCAAACCGATGCGGAGAAGGCTTTTTTAAACAATACCGATAAAGATGGCGTGATTCTGCAGGGATATGATGCAGTCTCTTATTTCACCGAAAACAAATCGCAGCAAGGTGATCCAAAATACCAGGCACGGTTCAACGGTGCCACTTATTGGTTCACGTCCGAAGATCACGCAAGCATGTTCAAAGATCATCCGGAAATGTTTGCTCCACAATACGGTGCTTTCTGTGGTTATGCTATGAGCTGGAACAAACTTCGCCCGATCGATCCAACACTTTTCCAGGTGATCGACGGAAAATTGATTCTCCAGCACTCCACCGATGCTTACAATCAGTTCAACAAGGACCTGCCGGGTAACATCGCAAAGGCAAACGCGAACTGGCCAGGACAAGTGGAGAAACATGCCGGTAAGAAAATAAAGTTTGACAAACCTGCTCAAGCATCGTCAACTGAAGAAGTAAAATAATTATACAATCAATAATTGAAAAACATGAAAAGAATTTTATTTCTGTTAACCATGGCCTTCGCTATTGGAACAGCATGCCCAGCGCAAATAATCAACACAAAAAATATTTCCCTGGACGGAGCGAAGAAGATCGTTGCTGAAGCAGTGATATTTGCAAAAGCCAATCACGCTCCCGGTGGTGCGATCGCTGTAGTTGATGCAGGCGGTAATCTTGTCTACGTGGAAAGATTAGATAACACATTCGCCGCCGCAGCTGAAGTGGCGATTAAAAAGGCAAATACAGCTGCTTTGTTCAAAGCGCCTTCTTCCAAGTTGGAAAATTCTATTAATGCCGGCAGGCAGGCGCTTATCACCGTTGGTCACACATTTTTGCAAGGCGGTATTCCAATTGTTTTTGATGGACAGGTGATTGGTGCCATTGGTGTCAGCGGCAGTGCAAGCGCACAGCAGGACGAAGACATGGCAAATGCAGGTGCTAAGATAAAATTGACCGAAAAAGGATTTTAAGGACATCGATCCAAACAAAAGTTTTGTATGAGCAAGCTATACACGCTATTGAAATTTTATATTCTGCTGCTACTGTTAATCGGGATATCCATTGCAGTGTTTGCACAGGAAACAAGGCAACTGGCAGTCAATAAGCCGCAGTCAATTGCCGATCTGAAGACAATCGAAGGTGCTAAACTAGTATCAGCAAAATGGTTTGTGCAGAACGGTGATGTCGTAAATGTCGATTTCAAGGCACCTGGCCCTTACGCAGCCGACGTGCTCGCACTGTACCCGACGGGCTCGACTATTCGAACCCATCAACTTCATCCGCAGATCGGTTCCCCTGACTTCGATAAAGGTTTTAAGGAGATCAAACCAACAGACCTCGAATCAAGAGAAGGAACTGGATTGTTTTCATTCGTTTGGTATAAAGCGGAAGTTAGCATTCCGAGCACCATGGGTGATTTGAACACACAGGGAACAACGGCAGTATTTGAAATTGTAATGGATGACTACAGTGAGATATGGGTAAATGGAAAGCAGTCACAAGCGTTTGGACAAAGTGGGAGTGGATTAATTGCCGGTTATAACGCCAGGAATCGCGTAGTACTCTCAAATAATGTGCAGCCGGGCCAGACATTCAGAATTGATATTTTAGGCATCAATGGAGCCATTGGTAAGCTGCCCGATAATTACATATGGGTTCGAAATGCCGTAATCGATTTTTACAAAGAGCTACCCGCAAACAGCTCATGGAGCGACATCGGAAAAGTTTATTCTCTTGACGAAAAATTGAACAGCGTTATAGCGCCAGGAACAAAGGTTGAAAAGATTGCTGATGGCTTTCAATTTACAGAAGGACCGGTCTGGCACCCTGATGGTTATCTTTTGTTCAGCGATCCCAATACAAATACAATCTATCGATACGATCCGGTAACAAAGAATGTCTCAGTATACATTAGCCATAGTGGATACACGGGTGCTGACATTGGAGAATATGGTCAACCGGGAAGCAATGGTCTCGCTATTGACAAGAACGGCAGATTGATCATCGATCAACACGGAAATCGGCGGGTAATAAGAATCGAAAAGAAAGGACCTGTCACCGTGTTGGCTGATAAGTTTAACGGAAAGCGATTTAACAGCCCCAATGATATTGTATTAAAAAGCGACGGTGCCATTTACTTTACTGATCCACCTTACGGTTTGCCGGGCTTCTTTAATGATAAGAGGAAGGAACTGGACTATTCTGGTGTCTTCATGATAAAAAATAATGAAGTCAAACTCGTATCAAAAGACCTCGGAGGACCGAATGGGCTTGCGTTTTCTCCTGATG
>DASYSW010000660.1:0-2137 GCA_036002905.1 Chitinophagaceae bacterium | reverse complement strand
TCAACCAGATAGGGCAAAACGGTTTATATTTACACAAGAAGACCAATTTTTAAAAATTAATGAAAGTAGCCATTTACAGTCGTGTAATGGATGAAAATCAAGGGCAGGACATTCAGTTATTTTTCGATGAGTTAAAAAATCAAAAACTTCAACCTCTTATTTTCCATACTTATTTTGAGCAGATAAAAAATTCAATTGCATTACCGCCGGATGCAGAAATATTTTATTCTTCGGATGACCTGGCCAGTGAAATACAATCTATCATTAGCCTGGGTGGTGATGGCACCTTGCTTGACACAGTTACTCTTGTTCGCAGTCATAATCTGCCGGTGATGGGTATTAATTTTGGCCGCCTTGGGTTTTTGGCAAGCATTGGGCGGGATGAAGTGAAAACTGCAATTAAATCACTCGTCAACCATTCCTTCGTCGTAGACAAGCGAACACTCATCCACCTCGATTCAAATCTTCCGTTGTTTGGCGATGTTTCTTACGGTCTAAATGAGTTTGCTATTCACAAGCAGGATATCGCTCCTATGATCAAGATACATACTTATCTCAATGGTGAATTCTTAAATACATATTGGGCAGATGGTTTGATCGTTGCCACACCTACCGGCTCTACAGGATATTCTTTAAGTTGCAATGGTCCTATCGTTTTTCCTGAATCGGGCAGTTTTGTCATAACACCAGTAGCTCCACATAACTTGAACGTAAGGCCCATTGTGGTTCCCGATGACAACATCATTTCTTTTGAAATAGAAAGCCGCTCCGACCAGGCTATCTGCGCTTTGGATTCCAGGAGAGAAATTATCACCAAAGATGTTCAACTGGCTGTCAGGAAGGAGTCTTTTATGCTTAACCTGATACGCCTCAATGAAAATAATTTTCTACAAACCCTTCGCAACAAGCTAACATGGGGACTCGATAAAAGGAACTAAGGATGAACACATTAAAATAATTCACCTAAGATTTCGAGTCCCGTTAAAAACCAGTTTTTTATAAATAAAAGCTTGATTTTTACGTTATACTAACTTTGAAATCTTATTTTGCAAGTATGAAGAGGTTAGCTGCGGTATTCTTAGTTGCCATTTTCTTTTCTTCTAACAGTATTCATGCCCAGGAACCCGTTGTGCAGGAAGGCGAATTTGGGGTTGGGATCGGCGCCGGCCATTATTTCGGCGATTTGAATACGAGAGCGAGGTTGAATCGGCCCAAAATTGCTGCCGGTATTTTCTTTCGAAAAAATTTTGGAAACTACATTGCTGCCAGGATAGTGGCAAACTACGCCCAGCTGGGTTATTCTGATATTTACAACACGCAAAATGAGTATATGCTCAAACGCAACCTGAGCTTCAATACAAATGTCTGGGAACTCTCTTTGCGCGGAGATTTTAACTTCTTCCGTTTTTTACCAGGTGACCCGGAATTTAATTTTACACCTTACGTTACCCTGGGTATCGGTGTTTTTAGTTATGACCCTTATGCCTATTTGCAGGGACAGAAATATTTTTTGAGGCCATTGGGCACTGAGGGACAGGGTAGTTCCTTATATCCTGATCGCAAGCCTTATAGTTCCATGGCTATTTGTTTTCCTGTTGGTGTAGGAGTCAAATATGCTTTCAATGAGAGATTCAATATTGGTCTTGAGATAACTCATCGCTTTACAACGACTGATTACCTGGATGACGTGAGTAAGACTTATGTTGATCCGGCGGTATTTCCGCCCCTGCCCGATGGTAGTCCTTCCCCTGCACTGTTGCTTTCAGACAGGTCATATGAATTGGGAACCCCGATTGGTATCAAAGGTCGACAGCGTGGGGTAGAAACAAATAAAGATCAGTTCATCACCGCTATGATCTACTTCAGTTTTAATCTGCAGTCTTATAAATGTCCTTCCGCAAATTAAGATTGTTATAAAATAATTTTTTCCATTATCATTAGCTTCGTTCCCCGATAGAAGTATTCTATTTGCATTTTATCTATTATGCTGGAGGTATTGCTCAAAGGAATAACTCTTGGTTTTTTACTGAGCATCTCGGTGGGCCCTGTCATGTTCTCTATTCTTAAACAGAGTTTGAATAATGGCCACACGGGCGGCATGGCATTTATTATCGGCGTTTCCGCCAGTGATATAACC
>DASYSW010000659.1:0-4875 GCA_036002905.1 Chitinophagaceae bacterium | reverse complement strand
TCGACGAACCAGAACTGGTTATCCACGCGATTAAAGAAGTAATAAATGCTGTGAGAACCGGAAGGCCTTTAAAAAACTAGGACTCTACCTGTCTCTGAATATGTCTTTGTCCCAGCCGCGGAACTCATAATACTTGCTCTTTGGCTGACCAGTCCAGCCGTTAATTCCTTTTTTCCCGGGCAAATAATAGCCATGAATGTAAATAAGGGGGATCAAAAAAGCCGCAAGAAAGCACATCGCGACTGTTCTTCCCAAATAGAATGAGATCACGCAAACGACGATAATCGTCAGGATATACTTGCCCACCCTTCGAACTTTTGGTGTCCGTTCTTCGAAATGGCCAAAAACCATGTTCCCAACTGCATAAATGATGCTCACAATGGCGATTTCAAACCATAATGAATCAGTTGACCACATAATTTTAGTTTTTCTGGTGAATTGGAAACTATGTGGTTGAAGGTAGACAATAAAGATTATACTATACTTCTGCCCGAGTGGTCAATTTTTTAATAAAAGAATTGCTCGGATATAATCTCACCATCCTTTACTTCATAAAGCATCACCTCGTTGATCTGTATTCTTCCAAATCCTTGTAGGGTAATATCCACCTCTCTGGCCACCGCAAAATGATTGCCTGCGATAACTGGTTCACTCGTATGGCGTCTATGAGCCCGCTCAACTTTTTTTACAAACTCTTCTCCCTTTTTTCGGACCGCAGCTTTGCCCTCGGCATATCCAAAATACGGTGAGTTTGGAGGGTCTATACTTCTTACATTATCTGAAAAAAGCTCGTCCTGGATCTCAAACCATTTTTCCTCTTTCGCGAGTTCATTAAAACGAGAGACGACCTCCTCGGTTGTCATAACGTGGTTGATTATTGATGTGGTCATTTTTTTTAGTTTGTCATTATTATGAAAAAGTATTTGTGTTGTCACGCTTTTTCAAGACTAGCCTGGCCTTTACCGGTGGTGATCAATTTACGCAAACCGTCCCGGATAATATCCGTCCATGCATTGGAACAAGCATCGAAGCATTCATACTGAGGAACGAGGCCCTGGTGAGTAAACTGAACCTGCGTTTTATTATTCCTTTCAGAGATTTCGAAAATTATTCTTGTCCCTGTCCACTCACTTTTATTTTCGACAAAATTTAAACTGCTGTCTGTGACAAGCCAAACTACTTTTTTACCGGGAATCACTTCCACCAACTTCTGCTTGCTGTAATGCATCTCTTTGTAACGATAGGTAAACTCGTCATTAAGTTTCTTTGTTTTGCCTTCAATTTCGCCGGGCCACCACTCGCTGACATTGTTAATGGCATCGAATGCTTCTCCCGGCGTTTGATCTACCAATATGCTAGTTGTAAAATCTGATGTTTTCATTTTTAAATGTTTTTATTTGGTTTAAAAAGTGCTGCATGATTTAATCGAGTTGTTTGTTATTGTTCCAACAAAGCTATTGCCTTGACTATACTTTCATGGGGTGTAAAATGGACTTTGTCACGGGTTGATTTGGACATCCTGAATTTCTATCTTTGTAAAAAGTGATTTCATGAAGCATCTTACCATATTAGTCCCTGAGGGTGAGAATAACCTCAGCAGTATTGTGGGATCCTATAAAATATTTTCAAGGGCCAACGCTTACTGGAAAGAAACCCGCAGGAAAGAATTGTTCAAAATTGAATTAGCGGGTATTTCAAAAAAAGTAGAGTTCTATGACGGCTTGTTTACAGTGAAGCCCCATATGCACGTCTCAACAATAAACAAGACCGATCTTATTATTATTCCTTCATTGAATCACAACTATCAGAAAGCCGTGAGGGGAAACCAGGGACTCATTGACTGGATCGAACGGCAATATAAACAAGGAGCTGAAATAGCGAGTATATGCACAGGCGCTTTTTTACTCGCCTCAACAGGCTTGCTTGATGGAAGAACTTGTTCCACTCATTGGTCGGCTGCGAATAATCTTAAGGCAATGTTTCCAAAAGTCAATGTACAAACGGACAAGCTGATCACCGATGAAAACGGGATCTACACAAATGGTGGCGCCTACTCGTTCCTGAACCTGTTGATCTACCTTGTTGAAAAATATTTTGACAGGCAAACAGCGATTTTTTGCTCTAAGGTGTTTCAAATTGAAATAGACAGGCAAAGTCAATCCGAATTTACAATCTTCAGGGGGCAGAAACTGCACGGCGACGAAATGGTAAAAAAAGCGCAGGCATATATCGAAACAAAGCTGGATGAAAAAATATCTGTTGAAGATCTTTCTTCAAGATTTGCTGTCGGCAGGCGAAACTTCGACAGGCGATTTATCAAGGCTACCGGCAATACACCACTTGAGTATTCGCAAAGGGTAAAGATTGAATCAGCAAAAAAAGCATTTGAGACAACCCGGAAAACGATTAATGAAGTGATGTACGATGTTGGTTATGCCGATGTGAAAGCGTTTCGTGAAGTATTTCGAAAGATAACCGGAATGTCGCCATTGGAATACAGGAGTAAATACAATAAAGAGACCATCGTTTGATATCCATCCATTCAAACTCTTAGCACGCCACGAAATCCCCTAGCGGCAAAATAAGATGCTGCACCATTAGCATAGATGAAAGAACGACCGAAACGGAATTCACCAGAGATAGCACCGCCGAGTTTCCTAATATCCGAAGGTGTTTTTAGCCAGCTCGATGTCTTTGGGTCGAAATTTCCGAGTTTCTGCAATTCCTCGTATTGTTCTTCTGATAAAATGTCTATGCCCATGTCAGCAGCCATATTCACAGCGCTATCCCCGGGTTTGTGTTCTTTCCTTTTCTTGAGCGCCTCATGATCGTAACAAACGCTTCTGCGGCCTTTCGGACTTTCAGTCGAACAATCATAAAAAATGTATTCACCTGTCTTTTCATCAAATCCAATCACGTCCGGTTCACCACCAGTTTCCTCCATTGCGTTCAGCGACCAAAGTTTTTCCGTATGTGCCTCGAGCTTTGCCTGTATCTTAGTCCATTCAAGACTTTTATGACGATTCTTGTTTTTCTCAAAACGGGCGCGAAGTGTTTTGAGTAGTTTGTCAGTTTGTCCGGGTGTCAATTTCTTTTTGCTATTGCTCACGTTTTGAATTTGTCCGAAGGACTCCTTGGGAGATTCTTTCGTTTTGAGTTGGTCCTAATCATCCAGTCCTTTTCCATTAAGAATTTGCTTCAAATACTTTTCTACTCTCGCTGCTCGGGTTTTGGATTGTTTGGCTTGTGAGAAATGAAAAATATATCCTTTTTGCCGTCCTGGCGTTAGTGCATCAAAAGCAGTTTTTAATGCTGGCATCTTATCCAATTTCGTTTGAAATTCCTCCGGGATTTTCAAGTCTCCTGTCTTTTTATATTTCACTTGCAAACCGGCCCTTTCCACTTCAATGGCTTCGTAAATATAGGCTTTCACCGTCCGGTCCATTTTTACGATCTGCTGAACGCTTGTAAACCGAATTTGTCGGGCCGACTGCACATTTTCCGTTTGCTGAATCAGGATACCGTCAGGGTCCGCTAATAAGGCACCTTTGAAAAGAAGGATCGCACAATACTCTTTGAATCCATGTATCAACACGATGTTACTGTTCTCAAATGTGTAACAAGGACAACCCCATTTCAATTCTTCTACCAGGCCACAGCTAAGAATGATCTTTCTCAGCTTCTCATATTCCTTCTGCCATTTGGTGTCTTTATCAAAAAACCAGTCAACCTTAGGGTTTGTTACACTTGTTGTCATGGTATGTTGTTTTTAACTGTTTGAGATGGCGACATCTGTTTGCCTCATTTCCTTATCAGCTAATGCTGCGCCGGAGGGAACTGAACTGATTTTTCTACCAGCGGGCCTGAAATACCACGACACCAAAGTTAAGATCAGTAATAACAACGCGGGAAGTATTTCACTCATGCCATCCCTCACAGCGATATGGGAAAATATTGCTCCTGACATAATAAAGAAAAAACCTGCGTAAGCCCATTCTTTCAATAATGGATATTTAGGAATGAGCAATGCGACAACTCCTAAAATTTTCCATACAGCCAACAATGTTACTAAGTAAACCGGATAACCCAGGTGTGTGATCATGTCAACACCACCTTGCCCTTCTTTGGCTTTAAACAATTGCACCAACCCGGTTGAAAGCATTCCTAATGCAAGCCAAATCGTGGCAATCCAATAGATGATTCTGCCTGCTCGTTCGACACGCGGGTTTTTCTTTGTCATAGCATGTTATTTTAATTTGTTCAGGACCTCTTGTATCCGGTTGTGTGCCCAATTCAAGCCCTGCGCAAAGGGCAACTGTAAAACCTGGTCCCTTTGGGCGACCGATTCATAGATTACGTGCATGTTAAGCTTGCTGGTATCATCGTTGAGTTTTTCAAATTCATAGACTTCAAGCTGAACGCCATAAGGAGTATTCTCCATCTCAAACGTTCGAATGATCTTTCGGTTGGGAATAAACTCATGGATCACTCCATTGGCCCGGAAAACCACGTTCCCTTTATCGTCGGTTTTTTCCAGCTGATAGCTGCCATTTTTCTTGCTTTCAAGTTTTACCACTTTCGATGTCATCCATTGCTCAACGATTTCGGGTTCCTCATACGCCTTAAAAAGTAATTCTACAGGCAGATCAAATTCCCTTGTGATCAACAATTCCTGTTTGCCATCTTCGGCCTTGATTTTTGTTTTCAGTTCCATGCGACTGTGGTTTTATGTTTCCTAGTTTTGAATAAGTCCAATGATATTACCGTCCTTATCTCTCGCACTCGCAATTAGCCTTCCGCCTCCAACATTTTTTACGTCCTGGATGATTTCCGCACCGCCATCAACAAGAATTTGCAGACTGTTTTTAATGTCAT
>DASYSW010000658.1:0-4476 GCA_036002905.1 Chitinophagaceae bacterium | reverse complement strand
AAAATCACATAGCTTTTGAATATTGACAAGATCTTTTTTAAAAGCCGCAGCACCAATCCGGCTGAACATGGGCAACCGCGCGAACAAATAGTCTATCGTTTCCTGGTAATTCATTAAGCCTGGCATAATTAATCCGTATCTTCTTCTGGTGGTTTTAAATAAATAAATTTTATGATCGTCCACACAATCGCGACAATGATTACCAAATAACCTGTAACAATAAATTCGTCAGCGAGTACCCAATGCCTGCCTTTGGAGAAATTCCCAATAAGAAAGCACAGGTATCCTGCAAGAAGAAAAATCAGGGGCCATTTTAAGAAATGTAAAGCTTTCATCACTGGAAATCTTGCAAAATTATTTAAGTAATGATCGGTACATTTGAAAATTTTCTTCGTCAAAACAAATAAAATAAATCATGGCGATGGAGGACTTGTTCTGCCCCGAAAGAAGATACTCAGTTACGGTTTTGACCGCAATTTTCCCGGCTTCTTCCCTGGGATAGCCGTATATACCAGTACTGATATTTGGGAAAGCGATCGTTCTTACATTATTTTCATCAGCCAACTTCAAACTATTTCTATAACAGTTGCCGAGTTTAGCTGCTTCGTTATTTTTACCTCCATTCCACACCGGGCCTACGGTATGAATCACAAATTTAGCCGGTAAGTTTCCGCCCGTTGTGATTACCGCTTCGCCTGTTGGACAACTGCCCTGCTTCGCAATTATTTGCTTGCATTCTTCCAAGATCGCCGGTCCGCCAGCACGATGGATCGCCCCATCCACCCCGCCCCCTCCCATTAATGAAGAGTTAGCCGCATTCACAATGGCGTCAACTTTTTGTTTTGTAATATCACCCCGGATAATTTCTATTTTCGATGACACATGATTCATTCCACAAAAATAAAAATGCCCGGCTGTATGAAAGCCAGGCACTGCTATAAACGAATTTTTTACTAACCTCTCAACTTAAAATTAAAGATTACGGTTCCTTTCTGCCCTCCACCCGAAGTTCCCAGCTTTAATTCAAACGCTCTTCTTTCGGCAATGTCAATGAGCTTCCGGTTTGAAGTAGTTGAACCGCGCGGCTGAAACGTTGCGGATAAAACGCGGCCTCTTTCATCAGCCACAATATCCATGGCGACCTTGGCATTTTCGTTAAACTCATCTTCAAAACTCTGGTCGCTGACCTGTAGAACTTTCGTTCCAAAACTCTTTGGCCCGGTACCGAGTCCCGTACCCGTTCCATTTCCGCCCCCTGCTCCATTACCGGTTCCTCCATACGTTCCATTTCCATTTCCAACACCACTGCCATTTCCCTTTCCTCCGCTCCGGTCATAGTCATCAGCAGTGCCACCGCCAGTACTTGACCCACCAAGTGTCTTTCCAAGCACTGCCTTTGGCTTTGGCGGCGTTGGAGTTTCCACAATGGGCTTGGGCTCTGTTTTCACAATAGATTTATTGCTGTTGATCTTTGGAGCCGTTGGCTTTGCGTTGTCCGGTTTTAATATTGGGGGTGTTTCCTTTTCGTTGTTATCCTCGATATCTTTCACATCCTCCTTTTCCCCTGGTTGAGGAGGAGAATAAGCAGTACCTGCGGGACCCGAGGCTTGTACAGGGTTACCTCCACCCCCGCCTCCACCACCACGAATGACTGATGCTGGCTCATCAGGAATATTCAGGTTCACTTCAACCGCGTTATCGACAATGGGAATTTCAAATTTGGGGAAATCCATCTTTATCAGGATAAAGATGAGCAGCATGAGACCCCCGACTCCGAGAGTGATCATAGTGGCCTGCGTATTCTTTCTAGCTTCAAAGGAATCAGACATATAGGCTGCGGAGTTATTCATACAAATTTACATTTTAGACGGGGAAAAGGCACACAAGCCTTTATTCACAGATGTTATTAACGAACAAATGCTGTGCAACTTGCCCTCATCCCCTGTTATAAAATGTTAAGATTGTTACTACCCACACAATAAACCTGAAAACCCCTGGGTACCTACGCCGAGATATTACGCAAATCTCTTGATAATAAAATGGGGCATCCATTTTAGCAGCCATGCAATAAGTGCCCAACGGCGAGTGATGTAAACTTTCCTTTTTTGCTTTCGAATGGCAGTAAAAATTTGACTCGCCGCTTTTTCTAACGGAGCTTCCCAAAAACGACCCTTACCCTTTGCCATTTTTGTCCTGACGAAGCCGGGTTGTAAATCGGTGATAGCGATTTTGATCTTCGGATCCCTTTTCCTAATCCTCCGCGCCTTTAGATACAATCCTGCCATGTACATACTCATATATGCCTTGCTTGCGCTGTATGCGGGTGCCTGGCTGTTTTCACGGATGGCCGCAATGGATGAAATGGCCGCGATCTGACCATGGCCTTGTTTTACAAAATAGTTGAAGGTGTGATTGACAATTTCCACAAAACCATTTACATTAGTCAGGGTGGTTTGCCGGTCGATCTTCCAATCAAGCGATTCGCTTATGTCCCCATAACCGGAGCTGTAGATCAAAAGGTCAAGCCCATTGAGCTTTTCAATAAGAGATCGAAGATGAATGATATTATCGCTGCCCATCACATCGAAACACTCTGTGGAAACCTGCGGAGGAAATTGACGCTGCAGTTCATCAAGCAAGTGACTTCTTCGACCTGTGACACCCACCTTGTCTCCGTTCTTAATAAACAATTTGGTCAGTTCAAGACCAATCCCCGAGGTAGCGCCAATTATAATAACTCGTTTCATTGTATTTAATGACTAAGCCAGATTTTTTCTGGTCCTCAGTGTCCTTTGTGGCTTTTTTGAGTACTTCGTGACACATTCTCCCCGAACTAAAACATGGTCACAAATGCACAACCCTGCCTGCCGGTTCTCCTGCTGCCAAAAGCCTTTGGCGAAGGCACGCAGGCAGGGACTCCACAAAGGATACGAAGGTGGCTATAAAACGGATAGTTCGTTTCATTTTTTTCCCTTCACTAATCTGAGGAGAAATAATAAACCGATTATGGGACCAGGTGCAAGTAATACAAACACGGAATCAATTTTCATCCAACTCTCCAGGTAGTTTATAAATTGAATACTCACGATGGTAATCGCAAACCCAATACAAGTAACGATGGTCAGCGCGGTTCCTTTGTATTCAGGGATTGCTGTTTGAGCCACTAGGGTTGAAAATTGGGGCGAATCTGCAACGGCAGTGAACCCCCATAGAATTAATGTTGACAGAAATATTGCAAGAGGGAAGTGAAAAACAGCAAATGAGCAAAGGCAGCACAAACCTGAGACAAACAATGCAACGAAGGCTACGCGGCTACTGCTGGTTGTTTGAGAAATATAACCACCGACAACGCAGCCCACGGCGCCCACAGCTATAACAACAAATGACCAGAGGGGTACATTCATCGCGTGGTGGCTGGTGGAATTATAAAACAAAAAAATGTATGGAATAAACGTCCATAAAGTATACAACTCCCACATGTGACCAAAATATCCGAATGCCGCTGCTCTAAAATCTGCTGATCGAAAAATTTGAAACATCACCGAGAACTGGAAACGGGTTGTGGGTTTTCGAAAGGGACCTTCCCCAACAAACAATAAAATAAACAGACCGCCGGCCAGTGCGAATGCGGATGTAAAGATCAACACTTCTCTCCATGGCAATGTATACAAATTTGATCGTAACAGATGAGGGAATGCTGTTCCTAATACCAATGCGCCTACCAAAAATCCCAGGGCTTTTCCAAGACCCTTTTCATACCAGTCTGAAGCAATTTTCATTCCCACCGGGTAGATGCCTGCCAGAAAAAAACCCGTTACAAATCGTAAAACGTATAAGCCAACCAGATTTTTTGCAAACCAAATAATAAAAATATTGCTTAGCGCGGCGATAAGAGAGCTAAGAAAAAAAACCTTTGCAGATGCAAACCTGTCTGCAATCGAAAAAATGGCAAATATTAATGTGCCCGCAATGAATCCAAACTGAACGACAGAGGTAATATTCCCGGCCGCATTGTTTTGAATGTTGAGATGCTTTTGAATGTCGGGCAGGATTGCATTGCCAACGAACCACAAGGAAGTGCCGGCAAATTGGGAAATGACGATCAATGGAAGAATATGAATGGGTCGTTTGGTCAAATCGCTTGTTTTAATTGCCCTCCAGATTTTAGCGGCCTAAGGTTAGCAAGAAGCAGCCCTGCAAATACAATGATCATGCTTACGATGTGTATCCACGAAAACTCTTCATTTAGAATAATGACAGCCTCCAGGCTGCTGAATATGGGTATCAGGTTGCCAAATAAAGCTGTTCTCCCGGCTCCCAGTATACCAATGGAGATATTCCATATGAAAAAACAGACCACTGACGCTCCAATACCGAGATATAAAATCGCACCGATTAATTGAACGTTCCAGTCTGCAACATGGCTCTGAGTTTGTTCCCATACAAAAAATGGAAGCAGCAAAACGGATCCGAACA
>DASYSW010000657.1:0-5852 GCA_036002905.1 Chitinophagaceae bacterium | reverse complement strand
TCGCATTCAGAGCATACCAGGAACAACATAGATTTGATTTTGAGAACAAACAATGAGAAGAAAAAAATATTTGATTGCCGGGGCTATAAACCCGGGCAATCTATTTATGAGGTTTTTTCAAAGCTTACACACTCTTTCAATTCCTTTTCAGTATACGCCATTTTATATTGCTTTAGTACATCATCCGGTACACCGTTCCACTGATTGGGAGTGTTGCCCAGGTAACCAATGTCTTTAACCCCTATTTCGGAGGTATAAAAACCAGTTGCCGTTAAATTGCGCATTAAATCAAAAAATGAAACGCCCGGTTCCATCCCTGATTTCACTTTACCCTTTTTTATTTTATTCCCGTTTTCTGTGTATTCGATTTCGGGATAAGCAATATCATCAACCATTTCGATCTGCTGTTCATGACTGCAATCTTTGAAACTTTTTTCATAGCGCTTCAGGCATTTCATATCCAACCAACGTAAACCGCCCCGCATCGGAGTTTGATGATCAGGCATGTCCTGTACAATGAAATCAATGAACTCGGGAACCTTTGCATCGCTCGCACTGCCACTTACCTCATCTTTTGGAATAATGATGTCTGCCAGCACCGTAATTGTTGCCATTTCATGATCGGTGAAAAATTTTCCTCTTGCAAGCAAACTCTTTTCGTATTCCAACTCCTCTTTGTTACGGTCAAGATGGAATTGAGGTTCCTTCGCAACTTCTTTTTTGTCTTCCTCTTTACAACTTGTCAGTATAACAGGTGCTGCGATTGTACCGGTTGTTATCAGTTTAATTAATTTTCGACGATCCATTGCGATTTGCGTTTAATGTTTTCTAAGTTGAGTAGCGTTCGGAACGATGAACGGATTGCGACGCAACGGAAGCTCAATCGAAGCTGCTGTTGCCGGTATCCAAATGATCCCTTATAATCCTTACAAATCCTGTCAATCATGGTTCTAAATATTCCGTTTCTTCATTTCATCAACAATGTATTCTGATGTTCTCATGCTCAAAGCCAGGATTGTCCATGTAATATTCTTGTCAGCCTGGCTTACAAAGGGCCCTCCGTCCACACAGAAGAGATTTTTGCAATCATGTGCTTGGCTCCATTTGTTGAGCGCTGCGCGTTTAGGATCATTGCCCATCCGCACAGTACCGGCTTCATGAATGATATTTCCAGGAGCATGCAAGCCCCAGTTATTCTGCGGTCCATCGTTACCTCCCCAGGTGATGATCGCGCCCATTGCGGTCAATATGTCGGTAAAGGTTTCATGCATGTGTTTTGCTTGCTTTATTTCATAGTCAGTATAAGTCGTATGAAACCTTAATACCGGAATTCCAAATTTGTCGACGACACTCGGATCTATCTCGCAATAGCTATCTTCTCGTGCTATTGCTTCTCCACGACCAGCCATACCTACGTGTGCACCATAAAAAAATCTATAGTCCTCCTTCAACGAAGCGCCATATCCCCCCGGTTGCTTTTGTTTTCCTTTTACTGTGTATCTTCCATTCAGGTTTTCAATTCCCCACTGAAATCCGTACAGCGGCATTCCGAAGCCACCGCCATATTCAATATGATACCCGCGCGGAAAGTCTAATTTTTTATTATCCAGCCACCAGGGTGTATATACGTGCATGCCTCCCACGCCGTCCTCATTATATCTCTTGCGGTCAAATAATTCCGGGATGATTCCTCCCATACCTGCGCCGGTAGAGTCATGCAAATATTTTCCAACTACGTTACTTGAGTTGGCCAGCCCATTTGGGTATCGCGGTGATTTTGAATTGAGCATTAGTCTTGCACTCTCGCAGGCACTGGCAGCAAGGATAATTGTTTTTCCCTCGACCTGGTATTCCTGGCCATCGTCTTTGTTGACATACGATACAGCTGTCGCTAATCCTTCTTTGTTCGTCAGCACTTCGCGAGCCATCGCATTGGTGATGAGATCAACATTGCCGGTTTTCATTGCGGGTATCACCAAACAGGATGATGATGAAAAATCGGCGTACACTTTACAACTGCGGCCGCATTGTGCGCAATAAAAACACTGACCGCGTTGGTCATTGATCTTCTTGGTAAGAATTGATAACCGTGAAGGAATAACCGGGATGCCGATACCGTTGGCTGCCTTTTTTATGAACAACTCATGAAGGCGTGGTTTCGGAGGCGGGAGAAAGATCCCATCAGGATCATTTTCTAATCCTTCATTTGTACCAAACACACCAAGTAAGCGATCGATTTTATCATAGTATGGCTTAATATCTTCATACCCGATCGGCCAGTCGTCACCCAAACCGTCAATGCTTTTTCTCTTGAAATCCCTGGGACCAAATCGCAACGAAATTCTTCCCCAATGATTGGTGCGTCCACCCAGCATTCTTGCGCGCCACCATTCCCATTTTGTGTCGCCATCATGTGTGTACGGCTCGCCATCAATTTCCCAGCCCCAATAGCAACCGTCAAAATCTCCAAAGGGCCGAAACTTTGTACTTGCCCCTCTTCGCGGGGAATCCCATGGTCGGTTTAACTGGCATGAATTCTTTGCCGGATCATACATAGGCCCGGCTTCGAGAAGGCACACTTTTAAACCGGCGTTGGCAAGTACATAAGTTGCCATTCCACCGCCGGCACCTGAACCAATAATTACAGCATCATACTTTTTGGATTGTTTCTTAACCTGGAAGTCTCCCATGCAGTGTCTTTTAAATTGATAAGCAATCAGCCTTCAATTTACAAGTTTTCATTTTTTATTAGACAAAATAATTTTAATGAATTGCATCTTGCTATGAGAAACCGATTATTTTTTTTGCGACCGACTTCGTTACCGTGTGGCATCGCCCCTTGTCCCACTCAGGGGGACTCCGTTCAAGAACAAAACAAATTTCAAGCTATTTTCTACTTGCCATCCTGTCAAGGTTATGACCGATCAGGTAACCGATCAATGCACCCACCGCGGCTCCGACAACGATGGCAACAATCGTCCCTGCGGCAAAATATCCAATGCCCAATCCAAAAGCCGCAAAAAATGTGATAAATACCCACGCACCTCCTTTGCGCTTAACCTTAGAAGAGGCGGCAGGTTGACGATACTGCGGATGGTGATGCTTTTTATGGCGGTGGTGACTGCGGGCCATACCTTTATTTTTTGGGGGGTAATGATTTTGCAAAGCTGAATGAAAGGTCGAACCATTTTTTTAAGCCATCTCCTTTTACTCCTTCACCACCCACTAAAGACCAACCCTTCATGGGCCGGCCCGTAATATCAAACGGATGGACATTTTTATCGGCGTTAATTTCTTCAGTGGTCTTTGGATTATATCGAATGATCAGCTCATTCTTATGTACCCCCACGCACATGTTTCCGTTGAGCAAGTACGCAATGCCGCCAAACATTTCTTTGCGGGTAAATCCTTTTTTACCTTTAATCAATTCATCAATTCGTTTTGAGAGAGATTCGTCATACCCCATAGTATAAGAAAGTTACATTATTTCTATAAATGAAAAAACACCCGGTCGGGTGTTAAACAGGTTAATGTTTGAAATATAATATCCGTCACAATCTATTTATGGTAATCCACTGACGAGTTCCAGCGGTCTTTGCACCATGTTTTAAATTTTCCGACATGCTTCTTAACTGCAGATTCCGGAGTGCAACTTATATAGTACAAGTAAAAAGTAAAAATTATCAATAGTCCAAATATCCAAAAGGGTATCATAAATCGGGTTTATATCCATAAACCAAATTACATTCCAAACCTGTCAAAACCCAGGAGGAATCTTACCCCCAACTTGTAGAGAAAAATTTACGGAGTGTATAAAGAGTGTAGAACCTAAGTAATCCAAAGCCTACCTTTATTTCGATCATCTAAAAATCAGAATACTCCGCAGGATATAAAAAGGTAATATCAATGTGCGATACATTATTCTGGTATTCGGGCATCGTTGAAAGATTTTTCCAGTAAGGATCACTAACGAACGTTTTCCAATGCTCATCCCTCGCTGCCTTATTTTCAAAACTCGTCATATACATTAAATTCGGCATCTTACTTCCCGCTATCACCTCACTATAAAAAACGGCATGGAAGTTTAATCTCCTGAACAAGCCAATTTCGTCGCCCTGGTTAAACATTTGAACTTTATTTTCAAATTTCTTCTCGGTTGCACTTTCATAACTCCGAAGTTCATAGACTCTTTCTTTCTTTGGAGATTGCAGGGCCGGCAACTGCATCTGGGGAGCGAGTGGAAAAGCCCGTAGCAAAATTGTTTCCATCCTCGAATATGGAGGATCGGTGTACGCTGCATCCAGGTACCCGGTACCAGCTGACACATAACCTGCATCTCCTTTTAGTTTCGCCGAAAGTTCCGTTAAGGTCTCTAACGATCTAAAGGGAATAAATAGATAGATCAGCTTCTCTGGTACCGTATCATTTACCCACGATTTAAAAACACCTACATTGCTTATTTTCATCCGGTGTAATGCCGGTAAAAGGGCATTTTGAAAATAATTATCCAAAACTTTTTCCTGCTCAGCATTTTTAAAATGATAGACAGTCAGCTGGTAGAATTCTCTCATTGGTTTTTTATTTACGTCCCATGATAAAAGAATTATAATAAACAGTCCTCCAAAGAACCATTTCAATATTGATACTTTTTTTTCCATTTTAAATGATTTATTAATCGATTTGGTAAAAATAATGAACAAGTGGCTGGGCTTCTTACATTTATTATGTCATTGATTAAAACCAAAGCTCGTTATGATTTTTCAAAACTTCAATACTGCTTTTCATGTTACTGTTATCTATTTTTTGTTTGGCACCTCAACTAGTTACGCGCAGGACACGACAAAAGCAAATTACCATGCCTGGTGGAACGAGGGCTTTCCACAACAACAAAAAAAAAATCCGAAAGCTAAAGTCCTTCCGCTGATCCATGTATACAAAAACAAATTTGTAGATGAAAAAGGCGATACTATTTTATTTCGCGGCTTGTCCATTTCTGACCCCGATAAAATAGAACGCCAGGGACATTGGAACAAACATCATTTTGAAAAAGTAAAAGAAATGGGAACGATGCTCGTCCGCATCCCGGTACACCCTGTTGCATGGCGGGAGCGGAGTCCTGTGAAATATTTGCAGCTGCTCGATTCGGCCGTCGAATGGTGTACTGACTTAAATATGTATATGATCATCGACTGGCATAGCATTGGAAATTTGAAAATGGAATTGTTCCAGGACCCGATGTATAATACCACTCAAAAAGAAACCTACGAGTTCTGGCAGACGATTGCAAAACACTTCACTGGAAACAACACCGTTGCCTTTTATGAATTATTCAATGAGCCTACAACCTACCGGGGGCAGTTGGGAAACATAAACTGGAGTGAGTGGAAGAAAATGATGGAAGATATTATTCACTTAATAAGAGCCTACGATCCGGAAACAGTTCCTTTGGTGGCCGGTTTCGACTGGGCTTATGATCTCACTCCTCTGCGTGAGGAACCTATCAATGCAGAAAATATTGGGTATGTAAGTCACCCCTATCCTTTCAAACGACAGGAGCCCTGGCAACCGAAATGGGACGAAGACTTTGGTTTTGCTTCAAACGATTATCCCATCATTGCGACAGAAATTGGTTTTGATTTGCGGGGCAACACTACAATTGGCCCCAGTCATTATGGTTACCAGATAACAAAATATCTTGAGAGCAAGGGGATGAGTTGGACAGCCTGGGTGTTTGATGCTGAATGGTGGCCACAACTTTTTAAATCATGGAGTACTTACGAATTAACCCCTGCAGGAGAGTTTTTTAAACAAGCCATGCAAGCGAAGAAATAGCCTGAAGAGGAATTTTTCAA
>DASYSW010000656.1:0-2313 GCA_036002905.1 Chitinophagaceae bacterium | reverse complement strand
CAACAAGAATAAAAATTGAAAGCATCGATATCAATCATCCCGCAAATGATTGCGGCGACGAGGTGACAGAGAATAAAAGCATGATGGGGATCTTTATATTGGGTTTGTTGGGCGGTTTCATTGCCTTGCTCACACCCTGTGTTTTTCCCATGATACCATTGACGGTTTCTTTTTTTACAAAGCAACAAAGCAAACACAGAGGGGTATTAAATGCAGTGGTCTATGGGTTGTCAATTTTTCTGATCTATGTCCTGCTTAGTTTACCTTTTCACATTTTCCATGCTTCACCGCAGGTACTGAATAATTTTTCAACCAATGTCTGGTTAAATCTTTTCTTTTTTGTCATTTTCATTGTGTTTGCAATATCATTCTTTGGATATTTTGAAATTAGGTTGCCGGGCGGCTTGGCAAACAAAGCGAGTGCACGGTCAGGTCTTGACGTAGTTGGAATTTTTTTTATGGCATTTACGCTCGCTATCGTTTCCTTTTCATGCACGGGCCCGATACTGGGTTCATTGCTGGCCGGTACGGCGGCACAGGGTTCCTGGCCGTTGACCGCCGGACTCGCAGGCTTTGGTTTCGCCCTGGCCTTGCCATTTACCGTATTTGCAATTTTTCCAAACTGGCTGCAGTCTCTTCCAAAATCAGGCGGATGGCTCAACTCGGTGAAAGTAGTGCTGGGTTTTTTAGAGATCGCCATGGCGATAAAATTTCTTTCGAATGCCGACCTTGTAAAGCAATGGGGATTGTTGAAAAGAGAAGTTTTCATGGCCACCTGGATCCTCATTGGAATTGCCATTCTTTTGTACTTGTTTGGAAAAATTCGTTTCCCTCATGATTCACCGCTAAAAAAATTTTCAGGATCAAGAATTGGATTCATCGCTTTATTTCTTGCAATCACGATTTACTTGTTGCCCGGAGTTACCAATACAAAGTGGGCCAATCTCACCTTGATCAGCGGGTTCCCTCCGCCATTATGCTATAGTGCGTATTCCGATCCTGTTAACTGCAAGAAAGGTTTTGAACCACTGCGTGACTATGAGCAGGCCGTTCAAAAAGCAAAGGAGGAAGACAAACCAATACTCATAGATTTTACCGGCTGGGCATGCGTCAATTGCCGCAGGATGGAGGAAGCGGTATGGACAAATCCGATCGTTGACAGCCTGATGCGAAAAGAATTTGTGGTCGTTTCTTTATACGTTGATGAAAAGAGAAAATTGCCCATTCAACAGCGCATGGTATACAAAGCAAAAGACGGAACAGACAAGTCAATCATAACTGTCGGAGACAAATGGGCGAATTTTCAAATTGAAAATTTCAACGCAACCTCGCAGCCTCAATATGCGATTATAAGCACCAATGAAACGGCTCTTACAAAAACAAAAGGATATACTCCGAACGCCGATAAATTTTCCGACTGGCTTGAGTGCGGTTTAAAGGCGTTTAAAAAGAAATAAATTTTTCATCCATCATTGTAAGCAGCGAAGCCATCTCTACAAACTGTAAAAACTTTTGTCCCAAAACGAATGTTATACCAATAAACAAAATCATGAATGACCTTACAAATAAAGTTGCATACATCACCGGGGGAAGCAAAGGCATAGGATACGGCATTGCAAAAACTCTGCTTGGCGCAGGAATGAAAGTTGCCATTACCAGCCGGGATATAAATGCAGCAAAAGAAGCTGCTAAATCAATGAGTAAAGACACTTCAAAAGTTCTTGCACTCGAATCTGACGTTAGTTCATTGAACGCTGAGTCAAAATCCGTGAAATCTGTGATCGACCATTTTGGACAGTTGGATGTGGTGGTAGCTAATGCCGGGGTAGGACATTTACTGCCAATTGATCAATTAACAGAAAGACATTGGAAAGAAACGATAGACACCAATCTTACAGGCGTTTTCAATACAGTAAAAGCAAGCATCGATGCACTGAAAAAAACAAAAGGGTACATCATTACCATTGCAAGCCTTGCAGGAGCCAACTTTTTTGAAAATGGCTCTGCATACAATGCCAGTAAGTTTGGAGTGGTTGGTTTTACGCAAGCCATCATGCTTGACCTTCGAAAATATGGTCTCAAGGTCACGACTCTTATGCCAGGCTCAGTGGCTACACATTTTAATAATCATGTTCCCGGGGACTCGGATGCATGGAAAATACAGCCGGAGGATATTGGGCAGGTGGTTCTTGATCTTTTAAATATGAATCCAAGGACCTTGCCGAGTAAAATAGAGATAAGACCATCAATACCGGCTAAGTAGAACTGATTTTGTATTCTTCATAGTTTTCAATATTTATCAACATAACGGCG
>DASYSW010000655.1:0-8077 GCA_036002905.1 Chitinophagaceae bacterium | reverse complement strand
TGATCTTTTCGCCAGTCAGAAAATTGTCACTTGTCCACTTACGGTTATTAATGAAATTGTTAAGAGATGTTTGCAGGGTTTGAAATACTTTTTTATCAATTTGGGAGCTGATCTTGTCTGACAACACTGTGATGCGCGCCTGGAGCTCCTGAGCCCGGGCAAAGGAAACGGATAAAATAAAAAAAGTTGTTACCAAAAATTTTCTATTCATAGAATAATTGAATTAGTGTATCAACAATATCCTTTGCAACATCCTGCTTGGATTTTGCTTCAAATTGAAATTCCTTTCCTCCTTTCTCAAAAATAGTAACCTTATTCACGTCGCTCCCGAAGACTGCATTCTTTTCATTTAAAGAATTTAAAACGATAAGGTCAGCATTTTTCTTTTTTAACTTCTCCAGGGCATTTTTTATTTCGTTGGTTGTCTCCAGGGCAAAACCAACAAGTACCTGTTTGCCTTTTTTCTGTTCTCCCAGGGTTTTTAAAATATCTTTTGTTTGTTTTAATTCAAGCAGGAGCCCCTTTCCGTTCTTTTTTATTTTTTCTTTTTCTGCTTTTGCCGGCGTGTAATCCGCAACCGCAGCCGCCATCACCCCAATGTCAGAATTTTTAAATGCCGTGAGACAGGCCGCATACATTTCCTCAGCCGTATTCACCTTAACTAACCGAATTCCGTTCGCCAGTTCAACATTGGGTCCTGCCACCAATATCACATCTGCCCCCCTGTTGTGAAGTTCATTTGCAATAGCCACTCCCATTTTTCCGCTCGAATGATTCCCAATAAAACGGACCGGGTCGATCGGTTCGTATGTGGGACCCGCAGAAACAAAAGCCTTTTTGCCGCTGAGTCTTTTTAGCGAAAAAAAGTTCTCTTCCAGAAAACGAACAATAGTTTCCGGCTCCGCCATGCGACCATCACCGTACAATCCACTGGCCAGCTCCCCCCTTTCAACAGGAATGATCTTATTGCCAAAGGATTCAATTTTTTTCAGATTTTCTTTCGTCGCCGCATGATGCCACATATCCTCATCCATGGCTGGTGCAACTGCGACAGGACAAGTGGCCGATAAATAAACTGCGAGCAGTAAATTATCACAAAGCCCATGCGCCATTTTAGCAAGTGTATTGCAGCTGAGCGGCGCCATCACCATGATGTCAGCCCAGCGACCAAGCATTACATGATTGGCCCATGATTGCTCGTCAAACAAATCGACGACCACGGGATTTTTTGAAAGAGTAGATAAGGTAAGCGTGGAGACAAAATCTTTTGCTGAAGGCGTCATCACCACTTTGACTTCAGCACCCGATTTAACCAACAAGCGCACAAGATAAATGGCCTTGTAGGCTGCTATGCTGCCAGTGATCCCGACTAATATTTTTTTACCTTTTAGCATGTGTATTCAAAAAGTAGCGTGACAATTCGTGACTCCCGTCACTTTGAGCATAACGCAAAAACGTCCCGATAAAATCGGGACGCAGAATATTTATGTAGTTTCTTGTCATTGGTCTAACTAAAAAGATCATCTTCACCTTTGCGGAAGTAAACCTTGTCGTCAAGAAATTCCTGTGTGGCCAGCAAAGCCGGGTTCGGCATTCTTTCATACGCTCTCGAAATCTCGATCTGTTCTTTATTCTCGTGAATTTCTTCAAGACTATCAGTATGACTGGCAAATTCTTCCAGTTTATTGTGAAGCTCTTCCTTTAAGGATATATTGATCTGATTCGCTCTCTTTCCAACAATGGAAATAGATTCATATAAATTCCCTGTTTTGTCTTTAATGTCATTCAGGTTCCGTGTTTCCACGATATTTACTGTACCAGAACTAAGTTGACGTCTCAGTTTACTCATTTGATAAGTTTTAAATATTAGGTTGTGACTTTTTAATATTTGTTTGTGACAAATTTAAATAATGTTCGACATCTTTTGAAAGTTTACTCTCAGGGAACCTGTCCGCAAAATCATTGCACTCGTCAATGACCTTTTCAAACCGCTCTGCTTTTTTGTCTTCTATGCTTAGTTCAGCGTAGCGATAGTATGATTTAATACTCATGAACTTATACTCGTCTGCCCTGTTTGATTCAGGATAGTTGTTTAATACTTCCGCAAAAGCTACGGCGGCAGCACGAAACTGGCCAAGATCATAGTAAAGCTGAGCTGCCTTGTAATCTTTTGTTTCCAGTTTATCATGGCAGACGTCTATGATCTCGTTTGCATCCTTTATGCGAGGTGATCCAGGATGTGTATTGATAAAACTCTGCATCATCCCGATTGTCTTCATTGTATTCGTCTGGTCAAGTTCGGGTTTTGGGGACTGTTTGTAGAAACAATAGGCCCTCATATAATCCATTTCTTCCGCCCGTGGACTGTTGGGGAACAGCTCAAGGTAGGTCTTAAAAAAATTCTCAGAGTTCGTATAGTCCTTTTGGTAATAGGTACTATATGCCATCTTGTAATAGATATCTTCAAATTCCTTACTCGTTTTATAGTAAGGAACTACATCTTCAAAAAGCTGGTAAGCATAGTTATACTTCTTTTTGACATAGTACTTTTCAGCCATCCGTAGCTTATACTCGGGGTCTTTGTTCTTAAGCACTTTATTTATGCCACCGCAACTGGATAAAATGCAAACGGCCGATAAAATAAGGACAAGTCTCATAAAAGGTGCGCAAAGTTAACAGTTTCATGCAAATCTGTTGTAAAAAACATAGCCCTCCAAACCTTTGGAGTTAAGGTTTTCTAAAGACATAGCGCCGGGTTTTACCAGTTCATCAATAAAAAACCCTCCCAGAAGGGAGGGTTTCTATCTATCAGCAAAATGTACACTTACTTAGTTTTTCTCAAATTCGGGTGTGGAGCCGGCACCGTGTTCGGTCCTTCTTCACCACTTGCTGCACCACGTAAGTCAACTGTGTTGCAATCTCCACCTTCCTGGCCATACTGGAAGATGAACCTGTCAGCGCTGATGCCTTCTTTTTCAACAAGATAATTGATAACTGCATTTACCCTATCCCAGCTCAATTGTTGTTCTTGTTTTGTCGAATTGCAATAACCAACAACCACCACTTTACATTCAGGATTATTGCGCATGCGGGCTCCAACACTTGCCAGCAGGCTTTGATTATCCTTGCTCAGGCTAACTGATTTTCCAGTAAACGTTACACTCGGTAAAGCTCCCAATTTAGTATCACAACCTGTTTCTGTTGCTTTGATCAACCCTGCATAGCAACTTGTATCAGGACATGGGCACTTACCAACACCGTCAGCATCAACCGGTTGACAAATGGTTGGTGTTACCAGTTCTTTATCCTTACAATCCGGAACGCCATCACCATCAGTATCGCGGCTAACACCATGGGTGTCGACAGGACAACCCTGAGGCGTTTGTTCCTGGTCAAATTGGTCGGTAACGCCATCACCATCTGCATCAGGCAAGATTGGCTTCGGCATGATCATCAACTTTGGCTTGCGAATTTCGCTGTATGCATAATCCAGAGGATTCAACCACCATAGTGGTTCAACTGATTTTGCACCCAGGTTATAATTTAATCCTATGCTCAGGAAGTTATAAGTATCGTAATCGCGGCTCTGAGCTATCGCCCCTACATTAGCATTTCCGTAATTTTCCTGCCATTGCTGTCCGTCGAGAAGGTCAGTTTTGGGTAAAGTGATTTTATCTTCAAGGGCAATGTTGAACCGATTATTTATTTTGAATTGAACACCACCGCCGAATTCAAAGGCAACTTTGAATGGTCTATCGCCAAGCTTAGGCTGCAGGGGATCTCTTTCGGCCTGAGTTTCGTAGCTATCATCTAGTACATTATCTTTCAAATATTTAATAGCATCTTTCTTGTTGGAATAAGTAGCCGCGGGAACGCCACTAAAGTCGTAAGGCTGACCATTTGAATTTAACGCATTGTACTTAGCTGCGTAGGTTACGCCGGCAATACCACCAAAAGCGTAAAAATTCACACCTGTCTTACTTTTGTGGAAACGAATATTATTCAAAGTAACCACTCCGTGCAATCCCAGGTCTTGTATATTAGTTTTATAATTGTAGTAAATGCTATTCTGCAGGAAGCCTCCTCCAGGAACAGCTGAGGTATAAATTTGTCCAAGTACAGGATTGCGTCTAAAACCGTCAGAAGGAGAAAAGTTTAATCCTCTCGCATTAAGCCAGTCATATTCCATTCTGATCGAAAAAACATACCCTAAAGCTTTTCTTACGTGAATACCAAAACCGCCACTCGGGAGCCTTGACCTGATATCACCAGAGATTGTTGAAAGACCGCCCTTAATTCCGATTTCCCATTGATTGCGGGGTTTTGCGGGATAATTGTAAGTGCCATTGATGAACTCAGTATGCTGAGGCATTCGTTTGGTAGGTATCACAGATGAATCTTCATATGACCTTATCTGTGCCTGTGAAAATGCTGAAGATACTAACAGGCAAATCAGGCCTGCCAATAGCGTGTACTTTTTGCTTGCCATAACTAAGAATTAAAATTTATTGAAAACAACAATGTCCTAATCTTCGGCAAAAATATAAACTGATAAGTAAATACCAAATTTTAAAATTTTCGGCCATTTAGACAGTGTCGACTTTTTTTCACGCTCAGTATGGTGTAAAATACTTTAATTGGTTATTCTATTGAGATGTAAATTGCTGCTTTACTTTCAATGACACTTCCTGCTGACCTCATACAAAATGAATTAAAAACCTTTGAGGTAAAATTCAAGAACGCTGTAAGCAGCCAGGCGCCCATGCTTGATCGTATCATGCGCTACATTGTCAAGCGCAAGGGAAAGCAATTGCGACCAATGTTTGTTTTCTTATCTGCAAAACTCTGCGGGGAAATCAATGAGTCTACGTACAGGGCAGCTTCGTTAGTGGAAGTTCTTCATACTGCAACATTAATGCATGATGATGTGGTCGATGACTCGATGGAGAGGCGAGGTTTTTTTTCTGTATACGCATTGTGGAAAGCAAAAGCTACCGTACTCATCGGTGATTACTTATTTGCCAAGGGTTTATTGCTTTCACTTGATCATTGTGACTATCGTGCACTTCATATCCTTTCCGACGCTGTGCGAAAAATGAGCGAAGGTGAATTGCTACAACTGGAAAAAGCCCGCAATTTAAACCTCGATGAGAACATCTATTATGACATCATCCGCAACAAGACGGCCTCTTTAGTAGCCTCTGCCTGCGCAGCCGGCGCCTGGTCGACTACCAATAATGACGACCTTACTGAAAAAATGAGATCGTTTGGTGAGAATGCAGGCATGGCTTTTCAGATCAAGGACGATCTCTTTGATTATGCGAGCGATAATGTAGGCAAGCCAACGGGGAATGATATCAAAGAAAAAAAACTGACTCTCCCGCTTATTTACACGTTGAATAATAGCGATAAAAAGACAAGGAGAAAAATCATTTTCATCATCAAAAATGAAAATAACGACAAGGAGAAAATAAGATATGTCATTGAAAAAGTGATTGAATCCGGCGGAATAAGTTATACAATGAAAAAAATGAATGAATTTAAACAGAAGGCTATCGAGGTTTTGCATCAATTCCCAGACAATCCTTACAGGAAGGGGCTTGAAGACCTGGTAGACTTTGTTACAGAGAGAAAATATTAAAGTGACCGACTTGAAGTGATGAACATATGGAAAAACGGTGGACGATATTACAGACGGACCAGGAGAAAGTGAACTCGTTGCAACAATCGCTTAAAATTCATCCGGCCATTTGCAAAATACTTGTACAGCGGGACATTGAAACCTTCGACGATGCAAAAAATTTTTATCGTCCGCAGTTGACCGACCTGCATGACCCCTGGCTGATGAAGGACATGGATAAAGCCGTTGAAAGAGTTATTACGGCGATTGGAAACCATGAAAAAATTCTGATCTACGGTGATTACGATGTGGATGGCACCACTTCGGTCGCCTGTATGTACCAGTTTATTCGCAAGCTGCATTTGGAACTTGATTTTTATATCCCGCACCGCTATCGGGAAGGATACGGAATAAGCAGGGCAGGAATTGATTTTGCAAGAGAGCACGGCTTTACGCTGGTCATTTCACTTGATTGCGGCATTAAATCAGTTGAGCTAATTACCTATGCAAAAGATCTCGGTATTGACTTTATCGTTTGTGATCATCATTTGCCTGACACCGAACTTCCACCCGCAGTGGCCATTTTAAACGCAAAACAAAAAGATTGCAACTATCCTTATAAGGAATTATGCGGATGTGGCGTGGGCTTCAAATTAATTACGGCCATCGCGCAAAAATTAAACTTGGACGCACAAATTCCTTTTGAAAACATCGACCTGGTTGCCACTGCAATAGCAGCTGACATTGTTCCAATGACCGGAGAAAATCGGGTATTGGCCTATTACGGCTTGAAGAAAGCAAACAAAAACCCAAACAATGGAATAAGAGCTCTTTCGCAGTTAAGCGGAGTGGCAAAAAGGCTTCATATCAATAATCTTGTATTTATGATCGCGCCGCGAGTAAATGCGGCCGGAAGGATGGATGATGCAAGAAAGGCGGTTTTAATGTTTGTCGCTCAAAACTATGAACAAGCCCTTGAATATGCCGAGATGCTGCACAGTGACAATACCGACCGTAAAGAAGCGGACAGCAGTATCACTGACGAAGCATTGGCTCTCATCAAAGGTGACGAGCTCCTGGTAAACAGTAAATCGACCGTGGTGTTTCGTCCTCACTGGCATAAGGGTGTAGTCGGCATTGTCGCTTCAAGACTGATCGAACATTTTTATCGGCCGACGGTGGTATTGACTCAGTCGGGGGAATACGCAGCAGGTAGTGCCCGCAGTGTACCGGGATTTAACCTTTACGAGGCAATCCATGCATGTAAAGAGTATCTTATCGGTTATGGGGGACATTTTGCCGCGGCAGGCATGACTATTGAACTAAATAATATAGAAGCATTCAGGAACAAATTTGAAGAAGTGGTTGCTACCACAATACCTCCTGAATTGCTGTTACCCGAAATAGTGATTGACACTGAAATAACATTTAAGGACATTACGTGGTCGTTTTATAATATTATCTCGCAAATGGAACCCTTCGGTCCTGAAAATCTTCGCCCCCATTTCCTGGTAAGGAACGTTTTCGATACTGGCTATTCCAGGATCCTAAAAGAGCAACACCTCCGTTTTGCTTTGCGACAGAATGGTGTAAGCCTTACCGGTATTGGCTTTGGAATGGCGGAAAAGCTTCCATTATTGCAAATGAAAAAACCGGTGGATATTGTTTTCAAGATCGATGAGAACGAGTGGAACGGCCAAAGGAGTCTTCAATTAAGAATGATCGATCTGAGATTGAGTGAGTCCGCTTCCGGCTGAGCATGAAACTGGTTTGGAAATATATATCGCATTTTTGGTATGTTGCCACGAACTGGAATATTTGGATGGCTTTCTTCATGGTTTATGACAATATCCGTGGTTCACTGAAATATGGAACCAACACTTTTGTTCCCGCCGAATTGAAAGATCTTACCATCACAAACGGCGACAAACAAAAAGCGTCCCGGTATGAAGCGGTAAGCTTTTACATGCTCGAGAAGTTATTAAGTGCTTTTCAAAAAGTTTCGGAACTAACTTCTATCATCGACCTGGGCTCAGGTAAGGGAAGAGTGCTGATCGTGGCGCCTCATTTCGGATTTACAAAGGTTACCGGGATCGATTTCGCCAAAGAATTATGCCAAGAGGCAACTGGGAATATGAAAGAAAAGGAAAAGGAATTTCCGAACATCACGTGGAGAGTAATAAATGATAATGTTGAAAATTATGATATTGGCAGCCAGGATTCAGTTTTTTTCATGTTCAACCCGTTTACAGAAACTGTCTTAAAAAAGTTTTTAGAAAAACTCGATCATTCCTGTCATGAATTTCCGCGCAGCACTTATTTCCTTTATGCAAGTCCTCAGCACCAACAACTCTTGCTGGATGACGGCTATGCGATCATTTATCAAAAACAAATGATGCATTTGGAAAGTATAATTGCAGTAAGAGATTAGTTTTTGCTGAAATCAGTTTTTTTCCG
>DASYSW010000654.1:0-5605 GCA_036002905.1 Chitinophagaceae bacterium | reverse complement strand
GGAAATTGGCCCGCACAGATAACCGCAAAAATTGTCATGGCCTCAGCAGCACGGTTCACACCTGTTCTCCAGCCTTGTCTGAATAAAAGCAAGATGGCAGAGATCAACGTACCGGCGTGACCGATCCCGATCCACCAAACGAAGTTGGTGATATCCCAACCCCAGCCCACTGTTTTGTTCAGGTTCCACTGGCCTACTCCATAGATCACTTCCATCGTGACTGAGACAATTCCGAAACAAAGAAGAAGAACGGATATACTAAACCCAATCCACCACAGACGCGTAGGTCTGGCTTCAACCGGTCTGCAGATGTCAACTGTGACCTGGTGATAATCTTTGTTGTCTTCTATCAGCGGTGCTCTAACTTGTGATTCGTACCGGAGTAATGCCATGTTTTAAAAATTCAAAAGTCAAAAATCAAAATCAATCCCTCTTTTCTGATTTTATTTAATCAACATTCGGTTCTTTATTCAAAGCCTGTTGTGTCACTCACTTTTACATTACCAACTCTATTCAGCTTTCTATGTCAATTTTCGGTTCTTCGGCCCTTTACCCTTCGTGGTTCGGTTCAATGATCTCGTCGGTATTTCTTATCCTTGCCAGGTAATTAATATTTGGCAACGTATGCACTTGCTCGATCACGTAAAACGACCTTCGCTCATTTTCTTCTCTCGCCTTCGATACCCTGCTTTCTTTATCATTCAGATTACCAAAAACAATGGCGTCGGTAGGACAGGCCTGCATGCAAGCTGTCTTTGCTTCTCCATCTCTTAGTACACGATCTTCTTTTTTAGCAGTTAGTTTTGCATCCTGCATACGTTGAATGCAGAATGAACATTTTTCCATCACACCACGGCTGCGCACAGTTACATCTGGATTCAGCACCATGCGGGTCAAATCATCCTGCATTTGTTCGGTCACCACTTCATCAAGTTTACCAACGATCCATTGATCCTGGTTGTGAGGGAAGCTATCCGCACCTGTATAATCGGCCCAGTTAAACCTGCGCACTTTATAAGGACAGTTATTTGCACAATATCTAGTTCCAATACAACGATTGTAGGCCATTTGGTTTATGCCTTCGCTGCTGTGGTTAGTAGCCGACACAGGGCAAACATTTTCGCAAGGAGCGTTATCGCAATGCTGGCAAAGCATTGGCTGGAAAACTACAGCTGTAAGTTCATCAGGATTTTTTTCATTGCTTACAAAATACCTGTCGATGCGCAACCAGTGCATATCATGGTAACGAAGCACTTCTCTTTTACCTACAACAGGCACATTGTTTTCAGCATGACAAGCGACGACGCAAGCGTTACAACCCGTACAGCTGTTCATATCAATGCTCATTCCCCATTTGATACCCGGCTGAACATAATCCGGATAAATCGTTCCTTCTTTACGGTAATCACCGGTTATCGGTGCAAATTCTTTTCTGAGCTCTTCCCTGTATTCTTTGTATTGTTCGGGGTATTTTTTAAATGATGCTAATGTGGTTTCCCTTACTACCTCTTCACGACCAACATAACTATTCTGGATCTGCATTTGGGCGATCTTCATGGTATCGCCAGTTTTAGAAATCGCTACATCAGTGGAAGAGTACAGGATATTCGTGCCATTGAATGTTGCAAACGGATATGCATTTTGGCCAACGCCTTCTGCAGCCTTTCCCAGTGTTTTTGTTCTGCCATAGCCTACGGCCACCGCAATTGTATTTTCATTCATTCCCGGGATAACAAGTATTGGCAGCTTCAATTCTTTATTACCAGCCTTGATACTGATCACCGGTTTTGATGGATAATACTCATAATCGACACTATCATAATCTATGTTGAGTTCCTTTGCTTTTGCAACGGAGATTAATGCGTAATTATCCCATGTTGCTTTTGAAACCGGGTCAGGGAGTTCTTGAAGCCATGGATTACCTGCCTGCTTTCCGGTTCCAAGAGAGACTTTCTGATACAGGACCAATTCATCTTTGCCACCTTTTTTTGCGGCACCAATGGCAGTGGATGCTGAAGAAACCGAACCCCCATTAAATGTACCCGCAGAAGCTGCTGCTGCTGCAGGTTCTATAACTCCATTTTGTAATGCGACGTCAAATGCATTTTCACCGCCGAGTTTTGTTGTCCAGTAATTCTTAAAATAAGTTTCGTAGTCAGGAGTCGCATTGCCGCTCCATTTTAATAATGAAGTTTGAAAATATCTTGTCTTGAAAAGTGGATAGATCGTGGGTTGAATGAAACTTGTATATCCTGCCTTTGGTTCAGCATCGCCCCAGCTTTCCAAGTAATGATGATTGGGAACGAGGTATTGGCAGAGTTCGGATGTCTCATCGATTTTTTCCGTGAATGAAACACTGAGCTTTACTTTTTTCAACGCCGCTTTAAATGCTTCGGCATTCGGATGATCGTAAGCTGGATTGGCCCCATAAACTAATAACGCACCGACTTGTCCATTTTGCATCGCGGTCACCAGGTCATTCATGTCCTTATCAATCCCCTGGCGGTAATTAACAGGCACAGACCAATCAATTGTCTTTCCGTAAGCACCTATTTGCTGATTAATGGCATTAATAATCGTCTGAACATTGACATCATTGCTTCTGCCAACAACCAGTGCAGCCCCATTTGCATTTTTAAGATCAGCAGCAACCTTATTGACGGCTTGTTGAAGTTTACCGTTTAGTTGCGGCGGTGAAACGCTCCCGCCCAGTGCAGCATAAAGAGCCAGAACTACAGAGCTTCCTTCTGACGGCCGATGGGTGAATCGCTCATCAGCATTCGAGCCAGTCATACTCAGGAAACTTTCAAACTGGTAATGCTTACTCATTGCAGGATTCTTCTCATCGATCTTACGACCATAAGAATATCCGCGCGCAAATTCAACAGGACTTAACCATGTTCCTAAAAAATCCGCTCCGAAACTCACGATCACTTTTGCAGCCTGGAAATTATAGGAAGGTAGCGCCCGGCTTCCAAAAGTAGCTTCATTGGCTTGCAGCATTCCACTATATGAAACGGCATCATACTGAACATGCTTGCCACCGGGATATTTTGTCAAAAATTCGGCGACGACTTGTTTGGTGGTTGGCGAAGTAACGGTGCTTGTAAGTAACACAACCGGTGCACCACCCAAGCCAGCCATTGCGTCTCCAACCATTTTATCCAGCTGATCGAAAGTCGGGATCTCTTCAAATTTATCGGCCGCTTTTCTCTTTGGATGAGGGAGCCGGTACATATCATAGAGGTCAAGAACAGAAGCCTGGGCCCTTGGTGAAGTTCCACCTTTTGTGAACGAACAAAGGTCATTTCCTTCAATCTTGATCGGGCGACCATCTCTTACTTTGGCGATCACGGGTAATACATCGCCATCTTGTACATAAGTGGTAGCAAAATATTTAGCAACGCCAGGGAAAACGTCAGCAGGTTTATTGGCAAAAGGAACGACTTTACGTGACGGGATTTTACAACTGGCAGCGATCGCGGCAGCAGCCGTACTGAAGCCAAGATATTTTAAGAAATCCCGGCGCGGAGTAGCGGCATCCATAACTCCGCCATTAATATCTTCAAACGGTAGTTCGTCTCTAAACTCATCTTCCGCTAATTTTTTAACGGCCTCTTCGTTACTCAGCTCACCAAACTTTTGCCAAATCTTATTCATTAAATTGAAAATTTGAACATTGAAAAATCACACTGGAACTGTGCTGTAATTCTCTGACCGATGCTAATCAATAATGACATTTCTGACATTCAATTCCACCAATATCTTTTACTCTTACGCTATCCATTTTCCCGGATTTAAGATCGTTGTGGAATTTTTCATAGATGCTGTAAAATTTATTCCCGGTGCTATCATTATAGTTGAAATTCACTTTTGTTTCGCGATGACAGTTAATGCACCAGCCCATGCTTAGCTCAGCAAATTGTTTTACTTCGTCCATTTCGGTGATGGATCCATGACAGGTCTGACATTGTACTTTCCCTGCGCGAATATGCTGTGCATGACTGAAAAACACATGGTCCGGAAGATTGTGGATCTTTGTCCACTCAATCGGCTGTTTGATCATCGCCGGAGTCCATTTTGTTGCATTTGCCGGATCAAATCCAGCGTACCTGTACAGCTTTTGGATCTCCATTGTTCCATTTATCTCGTTACCGGCGCCATCATAAAGCTTTGGACCTTTTTCATAGCTCTGGATCGCCTTGTGACAATTCATACAAACGTTTACTGATGGAACGGCTGCGTGGCGACTTTCCCATGCATTGCCATGGCAGTAAAGGCAGCTGATCTGGTTTATACCCGCGTGTACTTTATGAGAATAAAAAATGGGTTGTTTTGGTTCATACGCTTTTTGACGACCCAGGCCTATTGCTCCTTTTGTAATAAGATAGCCACACACGATGAACACGATGATAGTAAGAAGCGAAATGTAAACCTTGTTTTTGTAAAACGGAACCGGTTCGGGACGGAGAATCCCTTCCTTATCGTCCGAAAGCTTTTTCAGGTTATTATTCACCTGCATTAATATCAGGGCAATGATTGCCATGATAAGAGAGATAATACCGAAGATCACCCAGGTCTTGTCGCTGGTCGGTGTTTCTGTTGGCGTCGGTCCGGGTGTTGGGCCAGGTAGAGGAGTGCTAAGATATTTAACGATCGCTTCGATGTCTTTATCAGGCATGCCGGGAAAAGCGGTCATTTGCACTCCACCGAATTGTGTCTTAAGGTTTTTGAAGTAAGGGTCAGTGGTTGTGAGATTAGTAGCATTATGAACCCAATCGACAATTTTTTTGACGTCTCCATTAAAAGGCTCTTTATCTAAAATGCCTCCGAGTTTTGGACCGATCATGTCCTTCGTAGGACTATGGCAACTCGCGCAGTTATTATTAAAAAGCTGCCGACCGTCTTGGGCAGAAACTTTTAATAAAGAAAACAAAGAGAGAGCAAAAACTATCAGAGCGATTCTTCTGTTGATTGGGTTAATTGGAATCATAGTCTCGGTTGTGCTAAATGTGGATAAATCTCCAATTGGCTGCAAAAATAAGTCAGTAGCACTATAAAAAACCATTGATAATAAAATTTTTTTAAGCCTTTACCGTCGTGCATTTCAAAGAATTATTCAAAAAAAAAATTGATTTGTTTGGCCGTGTCATTTCTTCGTAAATCAGATTTTGAAATGTTTGCAACTGAACGAATTTCCAGGTTCATTTCACCGATATTTGAACCCTGTTAAAGACGCCGGTTATTAAAAATGTTTGAAAGACTACAGCAAAAATGGAATGTCGGGCCCTTCCAAATCGTCCTTATCATTATTTGCTTTGCCCTGGGCGGGAGTTTAACCAGTTACGCTGCCAAAAAAATTATGGACTTGCTTTCTGTTGAGAAAGATTGGCTGTGGTCCATCCTTTACGTTTTATTGGTTACAGTTATATGGCCCCTGGCGGTTCTTTTTGTCAGTTTTTTCTTCGGACAATTGAAATTTTTCACCGGTTACGTGACAAGACTTGGCCAAAGGGTCGGGGTGATCCGCAGTCCGTTGGCAGTTCAGCATTCACAGTCAGAAGGTAAGGACTCCCGACTCCCAAATGCCGACCCTCTACTCACC
>DASYSW010000653.1:0-4325 GCA_036002905.1 Chitinophagaceae bacterium | reverse complement strand
AAATCCAATACATTGATGCCGTTAGATTGATAATAATTCGTTCGTACATATCCTGGCACAATAAGGGATCTTGCTGAAAGAACGAACCAAACAATGAACATCCAGATCAACAGAATTATATCCTTGGGCAGACTCCCTGGTACTTTAAATATTTTAACGTTATCAAAAAAAATGCAGTATTGGAAAAAAATCAGGAATGGAATGCCCAATAAGTAAATAGGCTCTTTGTAAGCACGGAAAAGAAAATATAATAAAATAAGATATGGAAGGTATTTTGTTAATAGCTGCGTCATAACGTAAAGTTCACGGATGTTCTACAATCTGATCAGAATCTTTAAACACACTGATCAGCACTTTCTTCAATTGACCTGATGTTTGATACTTCATATATTCCGAAATTGACGTTTCAAAACTCCGGGCTGGTAGTGCTTTAAATTTTACAAACTGCTCCAATAATGAATTGATCCCATGACCGTATGTTAATCCAAGATTATATTTCTTTACCCTATAACCCATAATTCCATTTTCGGGGACCAGCACAGGAATTCCATAACCAAGGGCCTGGAGCATAACCCCACTGGACCCCCAAAAGTCCTGGTACGGCAGCACCAGGTGGGTTGCAGATTTAAAAAAACTTTCTATACAATCCGGATCTGAAATATATTGATTGGTTTCTAACAATCTGCCATTCCTTTCCAGGTCCTTTTTCAGCGCATTGATGTCTAAATCGTACTTCTCATTTTGATCATTCAATCCACAATGAATAAAACAGGCATCCTGTTCAAGTGCCATTTTCAGGAGCAGGTCGTAGCCCCGCCTTTTTTGAGCAGTACCGAAGTAAAGGAAAACAAACCTTCCGTTATTCACCTCCCTAAAGTTTTCCAGCCTGTCGATCCAGGGTCGCTCTTCCACATTCTCATTACCAATAAGCCCTTCCGCATAACTTTGAAAAACATCGGGCAGCCAATGAGTATGTGAGTGATGCGAAACAAAATTTTCATCAAGATACAATGCAGAGTCAATTAATTTGAATTGCTTCAGCAAGTATTCATGAAATAAATATTCATCAGTTCTCCATGTCGAAGGAAGGTTCTTAAGGTACCTAAGCCGATTTAAGAAGCTCAATTTTTTATAAAAGTGGAACGGCCGGAGGAAAATGCCTATCGTTTTACCTCGTAACCTTTTTCGTTTATTAAATAATTGCGCATTGAACAACGAAATATGATGATCAGCGTCGGGGAAAATCGTCATCTCCGCATCACACTGTTCCTGCAATTGAATAAACTCTTCACTGGTAATTCCCAGCCCCCCTCTCGCATAGACGGAAGTGTCTATCAAAACGACATCTTTGTCCTTTCTGAGTCTTTCGATGTATGAAGAATCGCTGATCTTTCCTTTAAGATTCCCTGCAACAAAAACTTTAAAACCCATTTCGGTAAGGACATCTGACAAGACGTATACGTAGATCTGCCGATGGCCATCAAAACTGGGAGCAAAGATTAAAGCATTTGACATGGGTTGCCTCAGGAATACAGCGTATGGGTTATTAATTGATAAAGTTGTTTGTGACATCCTGGTAATCGAAAAATCAAAAATTTATTACTTTGCATTTGAAAGAATATTTTCCATATAAGATATCATCTTACTGACTGACACCTTCCAGTTTAACCTGGCTTTATACTCATTAAAAGAAGACAACGACAACCGGGCGTACCTGTCAAAGTCTTTGAATACATCCTTTATATATTCTGCACATGTTTTAATGTCAAGATCTTTTGCAAGCATTTTACCGTTTACATCATTTGTAATGATCGAAGGTACTCCACCGGTATTGCGGGTTATTACGGGAAGTCCGAAAGAATTCGCCTCTGAAAAAACAATCGGCGTGCAATCAGCCTTTGTAGGAAGCACAAAAAAATGGCTTTGCTCAAATAGATTTTCTATTTTTTTTCTGTCTTCTGCACTATTCTTATTTAAGAAGCCGTGGTTAACGACAAAACCAGGCAACACGGGCAGCGGAATGTCATTTATACCCACCAGGTGCAAAGTAGATTTTAATCCCAATTCGTTAAGCACTTCAGTTATTTTTATTGCGGTGTCTGCCCCCTTTCGTTCCCAATCCTTACCAATAAAAAGCAATTCGCACACATCCCTGGATTTTTTACTATTCATTTTCATTATATCATCCGTTGCCCTGTCACAATCGAAATTTGCACCGTATGGCAACACCTTTATTTTATTGGGATCTGCTTTATAATATTGAATAGCGGAGTCTGCCGCCCACTCGGAAGAAAAACAACTTAATCGCGCCCTCTTAAATAAATTTTCCTCGTACAAATTACAATTCCTTTTTGTCAGGCTCGAGAAGTCAGAATATTCCGAATAATAACCCAACATAGCGGCAAAGGTAGCATCAGACCACATCACAATGGGCTTATCGGTATCTAAGTATGCTATTGGAATGGCGCCCGGCGAAAATATAATATCAACATCCATTTTTTCCAGCCTTCTCTCAACCTGTTGGGAAAAATATTTCAAATTGCGGGGTTCGTAAAAACGGTAGTAGGTTCCCAGCTTTCGTTTCAAAATCTTATTGTAGAACCTGTTCTTCAATTTGAAGGAAAAATAATCGGGACATTCTTCCAAGTTTCCGATAAACTCAACCTTAGCGCCTTCATCCATGAAGGCTTTCGACATATAGAAAGGTGTGCCAGACCAATTCTTGACGTTTTGAGCATCGTAAGTAGTAACAAAAGCAATTTTCATAGTGATCCTAGTCTAAAAAAATAGCGATTCAAGAGATATACGTTGAAATATCTTCAGGTTTGCGATGATTGTAAATTGATATTGATTATCCCTTCATTGTGAGAGTCATTGATAAGGTTCCACTCCTCCAGTATGGTAAAGGATAATATTTCCACCCCATAGATCCATTCAGTTCCTTTCCGGATATTGCCATCATCATGCCCAAATACAGAAAGTGAATAGGTACCCGGCCTAAGAAGATATTTTTGGATAATAAATTCTGCAGTAAAAGGCCCTTCCTTGATGGGCTGGGGCTCAGGAAACTGGTGTAGCGAAAATAATTTTACACCATCATAAAGAACGGTAATCCCGATTCTGAAAAACTCTAAATCTTGTTTACAGTTGCCATTGATCGTAACCCTGATTTCCGAGGAAGGCGATACCTGGATATCTCCTTCCTTAATTCCATTCACCAACACCTCTTTAAATTGAATATATGGAATGAGAGGGCCCGCGAATGAGTCTCTCTCAAGCTGGCCATTCGACATAACAGATTTCATGTAGCTTTTTACAATTTGAGCTGTCGTACCATCATCAATGATCTGCCCGCTTTTCAACAAGATACCGCGATTGCAAAGTTGGTTGATCGCACCCATGTTATGACTTACAAACAAAACCGTTCTGCCCTGCCCCCGTGAAATATCCTGCATCTTTCCGAGGCATTTTTTTTGAAACTCGACATCACCTACTGCAAGCACTTCATCAACAATTAATATTTCAGACTCCAAATGCGCAGCTACGGCAAACGCAAGCCGAACATACATTCCGCTTGAATAACGTTTGACAGGTGTATCTAAGAATTTTTCGACACCTGAAAAATCAACGATCTCATCAAATTTTCTCTTTATCTCTGCTCTATGCATTCCGAGAATGGCTCCGTTTAAATAAATATTCTCACGGCCCGTAAGTTCTGCATGAAAACCTGTTCCAACTTCTAAAAGGCTCGATACGCGGCCCTTTATTGATATCTTCCCTTTTGTCGGTTCGGTAATTCGGCTTAAGACTTTCAAAAGAGTGGATTTGCCGGCGCCATTTCTCCCGATAATTCCCACTCTATCACCTTGCTCTATTTTAAAATTTATATCCTTTAATGCCCAGAACTCTTCTTTTTTTGCAATGGCGTCAGCTTTCGCTTTTCCTGAACGACCAGCTGATTGAAAAACCGATCTTGCTTTTTTTGCGATGACGTCGCGCAATGTCATATACTTCTCCTGTTGCTGATGACTTATGATGTACTTTTTACTTAGATGCTCCGATTTAATTACAACACTCATTATTTGTTCAATATTTTGTGCAGGAAGATTTTTATTATTTTCTCAAACTAAATCAGCGAATACTCTTTCCATTTTACGGAAATACACAATTCCAAACACCAGGAACAAAAGAGTGATTGCCATTGATAGAAGAAACCCCGGTACATAAATTGGATTGGAGTTCCCGATGATTGCCCATCTGAACCCATCAATCACTCCAACGATGGGGTTTACTGAATACAGCAGCCTCCATTTCTCGGGAATCAC
>DASYSW010000652.1:0-6397 GCA_036002905.1 Chitinophagaceae bacterium | reverse complement strand
ATGTTGGTTGAAAATGCAGTAAAGCATAACATGATCTTAAAAGACAGCCCTTTGAAAATTCTGATAATGACTACAAACAGTGGGAGATTAATTGTCAGCAATAACTTGCAAAGAAAGGACAGGATGGTTGCCTCAAATAAGATCGGTTTGGCCAATATTGTCAATAAGTATCGCCTCATGAAAAAGGAAGAAATAAGTATAAGAGATGATGGAAAGGAGTTTGCTGTTGTCGTACCGTTGATTCAGCCATAACAGCACGGCTCAACATCCGGAATCGTCAACCTATGCAGGGTTTTGGACAAATGGTCCGTCGTATATTGGCCTAGTTATAAAATGAAAGTAATTTGCTCATCAGAAATTTTCCTTTATGAAAGTATTTATAGTAGAAGACGAAGAACTCGCAGTAAAGAAACTGCGCAAAACTCTCGAGTCTGTTGATAATACAGCAGAAATTGTCGGAGTGGCTGAGAGTATTCGTGCGTCGGTGAACTGGCTGCAAAGTAACCCGGCTCCGGATCTTATCCTGATGGATATCGAGCTTTGTGATGGCCAGAGTTTTGAGATCTTTGATAAAGTAGATGTAAAAAGTACTGTCATCTTCACGACTTCGTATGATGAATACGCATTGAGGGCTTTCAAGGTTAACAGCATCGACTATTTGTTGAAGCCAGTTCAGAAGGAAGACCTGAAGGCAGCGCTGGACAAATTACAAAACCTGAAATCAATGTATGCAGGTCAGAATGGTTCCGTTTCTTTGAATCTTGAAGGCCTGGTAAAAGAACTACAATCGAAATTTCAACCCAAGGAGTTCCGGAAACGGTTTCTTGTAAAGCATGCTCAGAAACTTGTGAGTGTCGATATTGACGAAATTGCTTACTTCTACAGCGACGGGAGATTGAACTTTTTCAAAACTTATGACAACAGGAAGTTCGTAGTTGATTATACTATGGATGAATTGGAAGAAATGCTTGATCCTAACAGGTATTTCCGCATCAGCCGCTCATTCTATGTTTCCATCAACAGCATTGACCAGATACATGACTACTTTGGAAATCGCTTATTACTTAACCTTAAACCTGTCGTAGATAAGGAGTCGATCGTGAGCCGCGAAAAAGTAACCGAGTTTAAACAATGGATGGGAAAGTAGTTACTGGTAAATGGTAAATGGTGAGTGGCGAGTAGCCAGTACGTATCCCACTCGATATACTCCCCACTAGCCACTTGCTACTCTCCACTAGCTCAGACAGACAACTCCAGTTTTACAATTGTTCCCGTATTTTTTTCAGATTCGATATAAAGGGAAGCTTTGATGGCTTCTGCTCTTCGTTTCATGTCGTTTATTCCTCTTCCCATACTGGCTTTTCCTGGATCAAACCCTTTGCCATCGTCTTCAACAAGCATGTAGAACCTTGAATTTTTTAGTCGCAAGCTCACCTGTACATTTCTTGCATCCGAATGCTTTACAATATTGGAAACAGCTTCTTTGAATACTGATAATAGTTCATAACGATGAGCCATATCAAATTTTAAGTCGGCTGCTTCTTCTTCGATGTCGAACAGGATATCTATATTATGAAGACTCTCTGTTTCCACTGCAAAACTTTTCATGCGCTCGATCGTATCGAACATAGTATCATTTTTCGGATCGATACTCCAGACCATATCATACATGGCCTGGACCATTCGGTTGCTTGTGTCGCTGATTTGCGCAATGTATTCTTTTGTTCTTTCTTTGTCAGTATCAACTTTGGTTTTTGCAAGTTCACTGGAGATATTAATGCTGCTTAACGAATTACTCATGTCTTCAGTAAGACTTGTCGCGATTCTCGTCCTGATACTTTCGGTGGCTCTCAATTTCTGCATGCGCAATTTATCGAGCCAGAACAATAAACCCACTACAGCAAAGACTGATAAGCCCAGGAACCACCATGTTTTCCAAAATGGCGGTCGTACATTAATCACTAGCCTTGTAATATCTTTTGAGGGGTGACCTTCGGCATCTTCACTCTTTGCAAGGAACGTATATCGGCCCGGCGGCAAATATGAATAAACTGCCTGGTTGGTCTTATCTGATCTCATCCATGTTTTGTCCAATCCTTCCAATTGATAATTTATATTATAAGTTCCACTGTAACTAAGACCAGAAAATTCGATGGTTATCGAGTTATCGTCCGGGCCCAATTCGATGCGGTCGCTTTTCAACAGTGAGTCGATAAGCAAGGATTTGTTTGTTACTTTAAAACCAGTGATCGTTACATCGGGTGCAGGTTTATTGATCCGTACCATTTCCGGATCAAAAACTACAAATTGATTGTCGGCACCAAACATGATCCGCCCATCGGTTAATACATAAGAAGCAGCAAGGATGAAATAATCGTTTACAATGCCATCAGTTCGGTCGAATTGAATGAAGATTTTGTTTCGCGGATTTAATCTTAACAGGCCGTTTGTGGTAGAGATCCATAAGTAGCCGTTCCTGTCTCTTTCAACGGCGGCGATCACACCGGGTATAGTTTCCGGCACTTTAATATAACCTGAAATTCTCTCCAGGCGGGTATTGTATAAGTATATGCCATTCGCGGCGATCACCATAGTGGTGTCGTCATATTGCAAGACAGAGGCCGTTCCGTTCCAGGTAAGTTTTCGCTCAGGAGGTTCCTCTGTCCCAAAATGAAGCATGACCTTATCAATAGCGGGATCGATCACATACACACCCATTGCCGCGGTCGCTATCCATACGTATCCTTTTTTATCGACTGTAATTTTCGACACAAGCGTAGCTGGCACACCTTTGAATTGTGAAACACCGTCATCAAATTTCTTCCTGGCTTTTGCCGCACTCCATTTAAAAACCCCAAGACTTTGCGTCCCCATCCAAAGGTTACCATTTTTATCTTCTACAATTTGCCTGACGGTTCGGTTTTGCATGACAGGCGGGTTGTGATAGACAGCAGTACGCGTCGATTGATTGATCGCATAGATGCCTGGCTGTGCGGCCATCCAAATGGTGTTGCTGTCCCGCGAAAATGACAAGCACCAGGCAAATGGATTTCCTATAATGCCACGAATTCCTATTGGAATCATATTAAAGCTCCTGTCAAACTCGTAGAACCCGTCATTCCAGGTACCGACCAGGAAAGTGTTTTGCCTGGTTTGAATAAATGACATCACACTGCCATCACCCGGCCGGTTATTTAACCTGTTTATCTGCCGGACATTGGTAAAGAATTGAGACGAAGGATTGAATTGGTATAAGCCATTTGTATTGGTACAAACCCAAATATTCTCCTCCCGGTCCTCGAAAAGATCATCCACTCTTGCATAGGAAATGCTCTGTTCATTTTCATAGCCATTGTATACAAGCTGAAACTCCTTTTCTTTTTCAAGATATCGGCCAAAAACGCCAAGCCCTCTTACCCATACAGTTCCGTTTTTTTGTGCAAGGAAGCCACCAACTTCATAGTAATTTCTCAGTATGTCACCCAGGCTATATTGTTCAAGTACTAATTCATTTTTTTTCAGATCATACGCATAAATGAGAGGCATGCCACTATACCAGCTGAAAAACCAAAGCCGGTCCTTTGAATCAATTGTAAAACCCCTTGCTAAGGGAAGACCGCCAAGCTTTTCTATGAATTGATTTTTGTCGGGGTTATGTCCACTATAGTTCAGTTGTTTTGTTTGACGATCATAAACGCCGGTGCCGGTGTAAGTACCTATCCAATATTTTTTTGTCCCGGGCAGCTGGATAATGTCCACGATTCTCCAGTCATCAGGCGCGGGAATAAAATTATAATCGGCAGAAAACTCTTGTTTATTTTCATTCCAGGTTACAAAACTGGCGTCAACAAATAACAGGATAAGGTTTCCTTCCTCGTCGCAGAATAACCTTTTTCCGTGGCCCAGTAGCGCCGGGTCACGGACCTTCACCTTCCTTTCATGATAGATCAAATTCTTTGTATCAAAAATTCCTATCTTCTGATCTTGAGTAATTAACCATAAGTTATTTTTCTTATCAAATAATGCCTGGATGATAACATTGTTTGGTATTGATGTAGAATCGTCCTTCCGTGTGCGGAAAGTTTTATACCGGGTGCCGTCAAACCGCTGGAGGCCATTGTTTGTCCCGATCCACATATAGCCTGTTTCATCCTGGTAGGCATTCGTGACTTCATTCGACGCGAGCCCCGTCGATAAACCATAGTGAGTAAAGGAAAAACGCTTTACCAGCTGCCCAAAAGAGGGATAACAAACCAGAAAGAAAAGGACAATGGATATAAACCTTGCCAAGTAATGAATTTGAGTGACTCAAATATAACCATTGACTGCGCAAAATGTTTTTTTTCGGGAATGAACTGTTTCGAAGCGGTATGAATTGAGGAAATCTGTTCATGAATTGGAATTGATAGAACTATAACATTGTTCCTCTGGACTTGATCCAGAGTGATGAGATATTTGTAGATTCCGCGTCAAGCCCGGAATGACATCAAAGCCCTCAAAAGCCATATCTGGTTTGTGTTTAATGCATTTCGAATTCCTTAATCATTGCATTTTCTCAATTCATGCGGTAAACATCACAACTCATTTCATTCCATCTTGAAATCAATTCATCAATGTCTCATCTTCACAACACAAAACATGACCATTAAACCAACGTTATAAACCTAAAGCCATTAAACCTTATTTTATGAAATCTAGAAAAATTCTATTCGCCAATTTTCCAGCTGACGGCCATTTTAGTCCTTTGACAGGCCTTGCCATTCATCTTAAAAATTCGGGACATGATGTGAGATGGTATACGGGGAGTAAGTATGAAGCGAAGATCAAAAGCCTCGGTTTTACCTATTATCCTTTAAAAAAAGCTATTGATTTTTCTACGGGCGAGCCCGACCAGGTATTTCCTGAAAGAAAAAATCACAAAGGGCAGATCGCTAAGTTAAAGTTTGACATCAAACATGCATTTGTATTGCGCGGGCCCGAGTTCTATAAAGATATCGCCGAGATCAACGAATCATTCCCATTTGACATCATGATCGCGGACAATTGTTTTACGGGAATACCTTTTGTGAGGCAACTGCTTGCAAAACCAGTTATAGCCATTGGCGTGATGCCCCTAATGGAGACGTCGAGGGATCTGCCTCCAACGGGTCTTGGCCTTACACCTTCACATACATCTTTTGGTAAGCTTAAGCAGGACCTCATGCGATTCTTCGCAGACAAATTCATCTTTAATGATTCAAAGAAACTGACTGATAAGATTTTTTCTGAATATGGAATGAAGAAAAGCCGGGGAAATATATTCGATATCGTAAGTAAAGAAGCAGACTTGTTCCTGCAAAGTGGAACACCAGGTTTCGAATATCGCCGCACCGACCTGAGAAACAATATTCATTTCATTGGGCCATTGCTTCCTTATGGTCACGAGCAAGACAAAAATTACCAGGTCCCGGATCAGTACAAAAACTTCAAAAAGCGAATCCTTGTCACGCAGGGAACAGTAGAAACTGATGTTGACAAGATCATTTCACCAACGCTGGAGGCTTTTAAGGATACAGATGTATTGGTTATTGCAACTACCGGCGGTTCGCGCACACAAGAGTTAAGGGACCGTTATCCTCACGCGAACATTTTGATCGAAGATTTTATTCCGTTCAATGACATCATGCCCCAGGTTGATGCGTATGTGACCAATGGGGGATATGGTGGAGTGCTACTGGGTATTCAAAATAAAATACCGATGGTTGTAGCAGGTATACATGAAGGCAAAAATGAGATCAATGCCAGGATAGGTTATTTTAAACTTGGTGTCGATCTTAAGACAGAAAAGCCAACACCCACTCAAATAAGAGAAAGTGTAGAAACTATTTTGCAAAACCGCCTTTATAGAAGGAATGTTATAAAACTGGCCAACGAATTTGAAGATTATGATCCAGCTTGGTTAACTGAAAAATATGCAGACGAGCTGATTTCAAGACAGGAGAGAAGCACAAGAGCGACTTTCTTGCGAATGATCAGGAAACATGCAGAAGAAAAAGTGTATTGATGAATGAATAATGAGAACAATTAGTCTTAAATGATAAAAACCTTAAACCTTAAACCCCAAACCTTATTTATGCGTTACAATACTTTTTACCAGGTGCACAAAGCACTCAGGGCTATGCTCTATGAAACAGCGACCGAATTACAGCGCACCGATTTTAACAATGAAGAAGAGACACGGTCTGTAATTGCCAGTATTACTACTGTTGTTGATGTTTTCGACAAACATGCTTATAATGAAGACCATTTTGTGTTCTCTGCGGTAGAACAGTATGAGCCGTCCGTAGTGGATGCATTTGAGCAGGAACATGTGAGAGATCATGAACTGTCCACACAACTGAGAACCCTTATCAATATA
>DASYSW010000651.1:0-17562 GCA_036002905.1 Chitinophagaceae bacterium | reverse complement strand
GGAATAGGCGTTGCCGTTGCAGACAATCCTGCGGGACCGTTTCATGATCATCTCGGTCATCCATTAATTGCCGCATTTCACAATGGCGCACAACCCATAGATCAATTTGCATTTAAAGATCGCGATGGAACTTACTACCTGATTTACGGAGGATGGAGGCACTGCAATATCGTTCGATTAAAAAATGATTTTACTGCAGTGCTTCCTATTGGCGATAGTACAACCTATAAGGAAATAACTCCCGAGGGCTACGTGGAAGGTCCATTTATGTTTTATCGAAAAGGAAAATATTACTTCATGTGGTCGGAAGGGGGATGGACGGGTCCCAACTACAGTGTTGCCTATGCCATCAGCGATACACCTTTTGGTCCCTTCAAACGAGTGGGTAAAATCCTTCAACAAGACCCGGCGATCGCGACGGGTGCGGGACATCATTCAGTGATAAATGTTCCGGGAACAGATGAATGGTATATAGTATATCATCGCAGGCCTTTAACCGAAAAAGATCCCAACTCAAGAGCTACTTGCATTGATCACATGTATTTTGATAAAGATGGATTTATAAAACCGGTAGTTATTACAAACGAAGGCGTGCAGAAAAGGTTCGTTAAATAGATTGATTGTCGTAACATATTGTTGTGACTCATCTTCCACAAATAAGTTATTAAACCAAAAGCTTTGAATTAAGTTAACTAAGCCTTACTTTACTCAATAAACCTAGCTGCCATGAGAATTCTTCTTGTGGGATGTTTAATGATACCCTGTTTACATCTCTTTGCTCAAAGCGATACAGTTGTTGTTTTTTATGACCGGGATAAGAAGGTATGTGAGGAAGCAAATGCCATCAAATTTGCTTTGCAGGTAAGGGAAGGCGACCATTATAAGAAAATAATGGCAGACATGATGGATAACAAAGTGGAGTCTATTGCGTACTTCAGCGACAGAGAATGTAAGAATTTCGATGGGCCGTACAAGGAGCAGTACAAAAATGGCCGGACAAAAACAACGGGTTATTACAGCGCAAACAAGAAAATAAATGGATGGAAAGCATGGAACGACGACGGGATTCTGACAGATTCACTTTTCTACGTTAATGGCTTTATCAGCGGGATCGCACTTTCCTGGGATAAAAATGGAGTTGTCACCGACTCCCTGGTATTTGAAAACGATGGAAATGGTATTGGCCGCGGTTATTGGAGCAACCGCAATCTGAGAGAATCCGGCTCCTATAAGTCGGGTAAAAAGGATGGAATGTGGACTTATTATTATGAAACGGGAAAGAAGTGCCAGGAAGTAAATTACGTGGCTGATTCTGCAGTTTCATTTACCTGCTATGATGAGAACGAGAGTATACAAAAGAAAGAATGCGTCTATGAAAGGGAGGCAAGTTTTCCTGGCGGTGATTATAAATGGGTGCAATACCTCAGCAATAAAATAAGTGCAGCCAAATTTCCTAACGATTATTACAAGGGGAAAATCTACGGGGAAGTATGGATACAGTTTATCGTCGATATTGATGGGAGTATTGTAGATGCCAAAATAATTCAGTCAGCTGAACCTTCATTGGATGAAATAGCTTTGAACGTGATTACAAAAAGCCCGAAGTGGCAACATGCAGTGCAATATAACCGGCCGGTGAAGGCCTACCGAAGGCAACCGATCACTTTTCCAAGGATGACTAATTAGTACTCGTCTCTCTTTCAGAGAAAGAACTTGTCTACTTTGTCAAGAAACCTTTCATTTGAAATACCGGTTCGATTGAACATAATGACGCTTCCCCTGTTTATCCCGGGATACACACGCAGCTCGCAGTAATAACCGCCTCCACCGCCAGGGTGTGCAAAATATTTTATACCATTCAGTTGACTGCAAAACCACGACAGGCACATTCCTGTTGATTTCTTATTGTTGGTATAGTTTTCAGTAAACAATAGTTTTTTGTTTTCATCATTGATGAGAGAACAATTTGCTCGTAAAAGCTGCTGCACATATTTCTGAAAGCTATTGGCAGTACCGATCAATCCGCCGTAGGATGAGCCATTAATATAAAATGGCTTGAAAGGTTTCCATTTGCCCTCTGCTTTCTCCATGAACTTTGATTTATCCAGGAAAAACCCCAATAACATGTTCATGAAAGTCCGGTTTTTTTGATAGCCAGTTACATTGTTTAAAAAGTCGGTTATAGTAAAGCCAAGCTCGCCTTGTAGTAATCCCATATTAGTAATAATGCTATCTGTGATGAATTGCTCATAGTCTTTACCTGATAATTTTTCGATCAATTGACCCAATAAAACATATCCGAGGTTTGAATACGAAAATTTTTCATTTGGATTTGTTTGTATTGACCTGTATTTTTCAACGACTGATTTAAAGAAAGCATTTCTGTCAAATGATAAATGCTCATCCGCAAGATGGATCCAGCGCAGGGGAATTGGGTTGGGAATACCGGCGGTATGAGACAAAAGATGGTGGATGGTTATATCACCCGCGTAAGGGAACCCGGGCCAGTAGGTCTTGACGGGCATTTCAATATTTAACTTCCCTTCTTGTTGTAATTGTAAAATAGCGAGCGCTGTGAAGGTCTTTGTTACGGAACATGCATGAAAAGCAGATTGGTTAGTAATACTTGTACCAGCTTTTATGTTGGCCAATCCTTTACAAAATTCATAGATCACGTTTTCTGCAGTGAAATGAATGTAATGAACGGAGGGTGTTTTGTGAGAACTTATGAGACCATCAAGTATCCGTTCTGCCTGGATCATTCTTTGAAAGATACAATGAAAATTTTCATTGGTTTATGTCTATTGAGGTAGGTAAAAAAAAATGCATCGCCCACAGGGGCGATGCTGAATTTTATGCCAGTGACATGGGAACTATTTTTTAGGATTCATTGCAGCAACTAGCCCACCAACATCAAAATACTCATCAGCAGCAGTTACTTTATTATCCTTAAGATCATATGTGCCATAAAATTTGCTTGAGGTTTTCACACCTGACTTGGTTGTTCCAACCCAGACGCCATAAAATCTGACACTCCCATCGGGCTGATGGGTGGCGGAGTCTATACCTGGTAGAAAGTTTGAGTTTGTCAATTTCAGGTCATTCCAGTTGGCAAGATAGGACGTCAGGACTTCTTTCCAGTGAGCCTTGGTCGTAACAGTGTCGCCATAAGACGGTGACCTCCATACTACATTGTCGGCGATATTAGCTGCCCAGCCCTCGATATCCTTATTTTCAAAAGAGGCGACCCCGGATTTTACCACGGCAAGGTTCTTTTCATAGAGTGCTGTCATATCATCAGACCCGGCAGTTTTTTTGGCACTATCGTCTTCCTTTTTTTCCTGCGTAGAACAGCCCGCTAATAAATACGAGCAAGCAATAACCAATAAGATTTTTTTCATACAAGATGTTTTGGTGTTAGAAAATGGGGTTGAGTTTTTAAAATATATAGTTTTAATACTAAGCTAAGCCTGGTATTTAAGAATTTTAGTTCCTTCGACAGTATTCGTTTTCCGATTGTCATCGACGAAGGTCACTATCGCTTTTGCTCCGCCACCACTTAGTAGCTCAAATTGTACTTTTACTTGTCCAAGGCCGCCTTCAAAACTGTTATTTCCCTTGTAGTCCATTGCCTCCATGATCTGCCCATTCACCTTCACAAAAAGCTGATCGCCGTCCTGATAGAATTCCCCCATGGTTTTATCCTTCATCTCGTACAAGCCGGTTATTTTTTTATAAGCAGTTGCCTCCAACGTATATTCGTCTTTCAGTACAATATCAAATTTTACAACTTTCTCCTTCTGATCATTTATGGAAATATCAAGAATACGATGTAATGACCTCGGATCGGAAGAGCTCATATCTTCAGCGATGTGTTGATCTCCCTTGAAATAAACTTGTGTCACCAGGTCCTGCATTTTTGTTTCTGAGATGCGCATGTGAATATGAGCAGGCCTTGTTAATGTAGCACCTGCTTTATACGGAACGGGGAGAATAGTTCTGAATTGATATTTGCCATCATCTCCCGTTCTCCATGATGACCGATAGACATAATCATCGGATGTGTTGTCATAAACACCGTCTTCGTTACAATGCCATATTTCCACAAGGGCTTTTTTTAATGGTGTTCTTCCATCTTTGTCAAAAATAGTTCCGTTAAAATGCAAGATCTCACCTTTTGTTCCTGCCTGGACAAGGTCTGTACGGAAAGGTGCACCAGGGCGATAGAAAGGACCGAGAATGTCCGTTGTGGTCGGATCCTCGCCAACAAAAGCCTTGCCATCCCATTTTATTTTTCCGAATACTCCTGCACTAAAAGCAATAAGTGATGAATCACGGATAAAATTTCTTCGTTTCATTTTTGGTGTTGTTAAAAAATTAAAGAATGAGGCGAATTCAGAGAGTGTAGATCGATGTCGACATGAAAAAGACTACGGTAAGATATGAAAAAACTCGTTTAACAAAATTTTTTAAACCTGTTGCTAAAGAAAAGAGTTACCGAATTAGTGTAAATGTTCCTTTCAATTGCCTTTGTATACCATCTTCTGCTGTATAAAAGCATACGTAAGCAAAAACATCGGAGGACTGGGTAACTCCAATAACGGTTCCATCCCAGCCAGCCCCGATTTCATTTGTTTCAAATATCAACTGTCCCCAGCGGTTGTATATGCGAAAGGTAAGCTCCAAAATTTTGCAGCCATTTATGAGAGGTTTGATCTTATCATTTTTGCCATCCTGATTTGGTGTAAAAGCGGAGGGGATAACCAGGCATTTCTCCGGAATATTACAAGCTTTTACACTTATAACCGCAGTATCCCGGACTATACAATCATTTAAGTCCCTGACGCTGACAAGCACCCTTTCGTTGTTTTCAGCCCTCACTGTAGCCGTGAAGCCCTGGGCCTGAATGCTCCAATTAACATTTTGCACTTGGTTCATGTCTCCATTCAGTATCAGCTGCACTTTTTCACCATAACAAACAACTGTATCTTCTGGCAGCAGGTCGATTTGTGTCACAGGAATAAATTCGATCGCGAAATCCTGTTGATATAGGCACCCGTATTTGTCTCTCACACTCAACGAATGCTTACCGGGATCGATCTTATTTATTATGTTTTCTCCCGCATATGCAAATCCATCAATTGCATATGCATAGGGGGCAGTTCCATTTTTTATGGAATCGACTTTTATGGACCCGGCTATCATTCCGCATGTGGCCTCATCAATTTGAAAATACGCGGCAGATGGGCCACTTTCATTCGCTATCACTACTGACGGTTTCTTCAGGACACATTCATTACTATCCTTTATGTAAAGGTCATAACTGCCGGCATTTAAGCCGGCAATTGTATCATCCTTGAACAAATTGTTGTCAAGCGAGTATGAAAAAGGGGCAGTTCCACCACTTATTGCATCTATTTTTATAAAGCCGATTCCCTGCTCACAGTGATCATTACCTGTCGTGAAAGATGCATCATTGGCTGCGTTGGCCTTATCTATTACTACTGTATCTTCAATTTTGCAGCCTGCTGAATCGGTTACTATCAATTGGTAACTTCCCGTAGCGAGATCATTAAAGACCCCGGTACTATTTGCGGAAATGCCGCTAAGCTCATAGAGATAGGGGCCAACTCCATCCTGAACCTTATTGACATGTAGCTGCCCATTATTGCCCCTGCAGCTGCTCTTTTGTGTTGTATAAAAGATCTGTGAAGGGCCGGCCACCGTGGGAACGTCTATGGTGTCGCTAAAGACACAACCATTAGCATCTTTAATATTGAGTATATGGTTGCCTGATTGAAGACCCAGGAATTGTGGCAAAGAGGAAAACGATATTCCGTCAAGCGAATAAAGATAAGGAGTAACTCCACCCTGTACAGATTGAAGTGCAATGGCTCCGTTCGACTTGCCGCAATTTTCAGGGATTATCGATTTTTTGATTGCTGTGATACTACCTGGCGGATACGGAATAGTGATATCGATCTTTTTCGAAAGATTGTTTGCATCGGTAACCCTGGCCCAATAATTACCAGGGCATAAGCCGGTAACGGAAGCTGCGGTAGCCCCCGTGCTCCACAAATATTTAAATGGAGGCAGGCCACATCTCGGAGCCAGGGTTGCAGTACCATTGCAATTACAGTTAATCGGTAATACCAACTGTGTATCGACAGCAAGCTCTGAAGAGATAAGCTTCATCAGCATTGCGGAATAACCGTTGTAGCAGCAATAAGTATCAAAGTATGCGCCATTGCCGGGGTTTGTCAATTGAGGATTTGGAACTGTATATCCATTTTGCTGTAATCCGAAAAGATAGATAGGATCTCCGTGAATATCTATTGTCATTTCGTTATAGTCATAATATTCGTAAGGCCAGTCAGCAAGCGACAAATATGTAAAGTCGCCCCCATGATTGATCGTCGCGAATATTGGCCCTGTTGCATTAAAAAAGCTGCGCGGAAATTGTCCGTCATGAAAGAACGAACCGTTACATGCTGTATTTAATGTTGGAAACTGATAGTACGTATCATTCATTATTCCCAGAACATGTACCTGGTCAAGAACAGGATCGTAGTTGATCTTTTGCCAAAAATGCATTCTCGGCGTATTCACTTTTTTTTCGAATATGAGCTGAGTGCTCTTGTTAAACTTAACAATACCGTTATTTACCAGCACATACAAATTGCAACTATCATCCGTTGTAAGGTCGGACAAAGAAAAAGCACCCGGGTAAAGTGTCGACCATGTCATTTGCCTGCCTGCATTAAAGCGAGTGATAACAGAACCCCAGCTGTTGGTATTGAAATATCCTCCAGCATTGATCAATGGGTATGTCGTTGAACGAATTTGCCCGCCCAAATAAATATTTCCCAATTTGTCCGTGCAAACTCTTGCATAAGGATCATAGTCGTTGCCTTCGATCCTGGTTGACCATGTTAGTTTATCGGCTGCATCAAACTGCGAGATAAATAAAACCTGGGGAGCCCCGGGATTATTCATTACATATGCACCGTTTCCCGGGTCCGCGACGGGGAAATCCCACACCTCGGACCACCCGACAATATAAATGTTCCCACTTATGTCGTAACTCATGTCGGTGGGATATGTACTAAAGTTTGCATAAAAACTACTCCAGAGAAGAGCTCCGGAGTTTGAGAATTTTGTAATAAAATATTTCTTTAGTGCCTGGTCAAAGTAGCCGCCATTGCTCAGCAACGGTATTGTTGACACTTCATCAGCAAATCCGCCTATCGCATTAAGATTTCCAAACTTATCGATGGTCATGACTACCCCGCCGATTGGCTTTGAAGAGCCAAAATAGGTGGACCACAATAGTTGCCCACCCGGGGCAAATTTCATTATTATCATGGATCCGTTTGGCGCTGAACTAACATCCTGAAAGTAGGCACCATTTCCTGGATTAAGAGTGGGAAATGGAACACCCGCACCGGCTGACAGCTGAACGAAAATATTTCCAGCATTATCGGTTTCAACGTCATTACCAATTACGCGATAATACGGGACGTCTTTTGTACTTGACAAATAAGTGAGCCAAAATATAGAAGGATCAATAACTAACGTCTTGTTTTTGTCATAATCATTGACGTTGAATTGCACGTCATTGCCTTTTATTTTGAAGGCTACTTCAACTTCCGATTTGTTTTCTTCTAAATATGAAAAAGGTTTTTCCTCTTCCAGGATGCCCATAGTTGTCCTGGCGGATATAGTATTGTTTTTGCTGGTAAGCTGCGCGTTTTTAGAGTAATGCAGCTTTATTCGTGAGGCATCGGCTCCGACATGAACGATAAAATCATATTTAAGCACACGCTGGGTGTTATCGCCCCCTTTTGAATAGATCTTCCAGTCAATACCAGGATATACATTTTGTATAGTTACTTCTTCCTGCATTTGCAGATTGGCTACATTGGGCATAAACGAATCAAAATACAGGTTGTAGGAAGGCGATTTGTTTTGCGTTTTCGCGACAATATTTTTTGACTCTATAGAAGCATTTTTTAAACTAATGTCAATTCTTTCCAGTTCGTAATTGACCTTCAAAACGGAATCATGTTTATTGGCTTTTGACGAAGCAATAGTATTAGTAGTTTTTAGTACCCTGGCGTGCAAAATAGATAGTCCATATTTCGTTATGTATATCTGTTGGTCGCCAAAATTTGCCTGGTAGTAAACGAAGGGCACGGCTTTATTTTCAAGATTACGCACCTGTCCCACATTTTTTAAAAAACCCTTTTGAGAAAACGCCTGATTGATCGCCGGAAGTGGATTGATTTGAGCCCTTGAAATATGCAAGAGCCAGCAGGATAAGGTGAAAAGCAGAATTCTTCTCATAAAGTCGACTAAAATAGAATAAATAGTTCTTAAATCAAATACGGTTGCCCTAAGGTTTACCCCTTACAGACCTTTGAGGACAAGACAATGGGCGGTCTTATATTTGCAAACTATGTCAGAACCCTCCGCTCCTTCGTCAAGCTAGGGCCCAGGGTGACAAAAACAAATAAGAAAATGGCGGACGAGAAAAGTTCAAATTTTTTGGAAGAGATCGTAGAAGAGGATCTGAAAGAAGGCAAATACAAACAGATCGTTACACGCTTCCCTCCGGAACCAAATGGATATTTACATATAGGTCATGCTACCAGCATCTGTCTCAATTTTGGGTTGACCCAGAAGTACGGTGGATATACCAATCTTCGCTTTGACGATACAAATCCTGCAACTGAAGAAACGGAATACGTCGAGAGCATTAAGGATGACGTCCGCTGGCTGGGTTTTAAGTGGAAGAATGAACTGTATGCCAGCGACTATTTTCCGCAGCTCTATGAATTTGCAGTAAAATTGATCAGGAAAGGGTTGGCCTATGTCGATGATTCTACATCAGAGGAGATCGCGGCGATGAAGGGCACACCTACAGAACCCGGTAGTGATAGTCCTTATCGCAATCGCAGTATTGAAGAGAACCTCGACCTTTTTGAACGAATGAAGAAGGGGGAGTTCCCTGATGGCAGTCGGACACTGCGTGCAAAGATCGATATGTCTTCACCGAATATGCTTATGCGCGACCCGGTGTTGTACCGCATAAAGCACGCGCATCATCACCGTACCGGTGACGAATGGTGCATTTACCCGATGTATGACATGGCCCATGGACAGAGTGATTCAATCGAGAAGGTGACACATTCGATATGTACTCTTGAATTTGTCCCGCATAGGGAGCTGTATGATTGGTTGATTGAGCACCTTGAGATATTTCCTTCACACCAATATGAGTTTGCCCGCCGCAATATTTCGTACACGGTAATGAGCAAACGAAAATTTTTGCAACTCGTCAATGAGAACTACGTGGATGGGTGGGATGACCCACGTATGCCAACGATCTCTGGTTTGCGTCGAAGAGGCTATACGGCTGAATCCATCCGTGATTTTTGCGACAGGGTAGGGATCGCGAAAAGAGAGATATTGGCAGATGTAGGTTTGCTTGAGTTTTGTGTTCGTGAGCATTTGAATAAAATAGCACAGCGAAGAATGGTAGTCTTTGATCCGTTGAAGGTGGTGATCACTAATTATGCGAGGGGGGAGGGGCTAGAGGCTAGTGCGGTTGATGTTGGGATGATTGACAGTAAAAGTTCAATGGCAGAGGCGAGAGGCGAGGAGTTAGTGGCAAGTAGCGAGGAGGTAGTTCAAAGTGAAAACAATCCTGAAGACCTGAATGTGGGTGCCCGTGATATTCCATTTAGTGATGAGCTGTACATCGAACGGGAAGATTTTATGGAAGTTCCTGCGAAGAAATGGTTTCGTTTAGCTCCGGGACAAATGGTCCGTTTGAAGTCTGCGTACATTATTAAGTGCGATGAAGTGATCAAAGATGATAAAGGAAACATCACCGAGCTGCGGTGCTCTTATATTCCAGAAAGCAGAAGTGGAAATGATACGTCGGGCATTCATGTAAAAGGAACGTTGCATTGGGTAAGTGTGAAACATGCAATTACCTGTGAAGCTCGTTTGTATGATCGCTTGTTTAAGGTAGAGAACCCGTCAAGCGAAGAAGGAGATTTCAAAGACTACATCAATCCTGGTTCTTTGCAGGTCATTGCAGCGGCTTATGCTGAACCTTCTCTTGCCAAAGCAAAGTTTGATGAGCGCTATCAATTTTTGCGCAAAGGCTATTTTTGTTTGGATAAAGATTCAAATGAAGAAAAATTGATCTTTAACCGGACCGTGACACTCAAAGATTCCTGGAAACCTTCTACAAAATAGTCCTGGAATTTTTCTGTGCTTCTGTGTCTCAGTGGCAATCCTTCGACAAGCTCAGAATGACAGCAATAAGATACTGACGCCTCAAAATGCTTTTTGAGATTTTGTCTTTTTATTCGCACTTATTTTCAGGGCGGCATAGTCGAATACCAAATTACAGAACGCTTTTACTCCCACATAAAGCATACTATCATCAATATAAAAATCAGCAGTATGGTGACCGGGAGCAGTCGCGGGATCACCGCCTTTCGGCATCCCGCCGAGATAAAAAAAGAAAGCAGGTGCTTTTGTGCCATAGAAAGAAAAATCCTCTGAGCCTGTTACCCACTGCCTTTCCAACAAATTTCCTGCAGTGGCCTTCGCCAGGGAAGGTATCATCATTCGTACAAGCGCCGTATCATTATAAGTAACAAGTGTTTTGTTTTCGATCTTTACATCGGCGGTTGCTCCTGAGGCCTCGGCGATCTTTTCCGCAGTGATCCTCACTCTTTCTAATGCATCCTTTTCCATTTTGCTGTCAAGAGTTCTTATTGTCCCATTCATTTCACATTCTTCAGCGATTATGTTGCTGCGTACGCCGCCTCTTATTTTTCCTACAGTGATAACAATGGGAGCTTTTGTCAATTCCGTCTGGCGGCTTACGATCTGTTGAAGGCCATTAATGATCTGGGCACTTACCGTGATCGGATCAACGCCGGTCCATGGTGATCCACCATGAGCTCCTTTACCTTTTACTTTTATAGCGAACACATCGCTGCTTGCCATAAAAGCACCCGGTTTATACTCGATCCTTCCCATCTCGATGTTTGATTCAATATGCAAACCAAAGATCACGTCTACCTTGGGATCATCCATGACTCCTTCCTTTATCATTAATGGAGCACCGCCTTCTTCACCAGGTGGCGCACTTTCTTCTGCAGGTTGAAAAATAAATTTAACTGTGCCTGCGATCTGGTCTTTCATCGATGACAATACATCTGCAGTACCGAGCAGCATCGCCACGTGTGCGTCATGGCCGCAGGCGTGCATTACCCCTACTGAATCACCCATGAATTCTGCTATCGCAGTTGATTTGAAGGGAACATCTGTTCTTTCTTTAATGGGCAACGCGTCCATGTCTGCACGTAAAGCGATCACCGGTCCTGCCTTTGCTCCTCTCAAAACAGCAACCACACCTGTTTTTGCCACCGGGTATTTTACCTCAAGTCCAAGGGCTTTTAGATGAGCAGCCACAAATTCTCCCGTTTTGTATTCACGATTGCTTAGTTCCGGATGCTGGTGAAGATAGCGACGCCATTCAATCAATTTTGACTGGACAGTCATTGCTTTTTGTTCAATCAGCGAAGAAAGATTTTGTTGTGAAAAAATAATAAACGGCGCGAGGTAAAAGGCACAAGAGACAAAAATTTTTTTCATGCAGTAGGTTTTGTTTGAAGATATGAAAATAGATGATAGATGATAGTTGTAAAGATGATAATTGGAAGATGGGAATGGATAAGGTACTCTCATCTGTCCACTGTAACACTATCATCTGTTCATTTGTGTTCTCCGAATACGCCCCTCAGTTCATCAGCAATCTCACCAAGTGTCACTTTATTTTCTACGGCATCGATCACGGCGGGCATTAAATTTTCTCCGCCGGCCGCTTTATCGTTTAAGATTTGAAGACATTGATCTACTTTGGCGTTGTTTCGATCATGCTTGAGGTGCTGGAGTTTTTGAATTTGTACCTGCCTGATCGAATCGTCCACTTTAAAAACAGACGTGGACCGATCTTCTTCAACCTGGAATTTATTTACCCCTACAATTATTTTTTCATTGTTTTCAATTTGTCGCTGGTACTCATAAGCGCTACGAGCGATCTCATTTTGAATAAATCCCTGTTCAATTGCGGTAACGCTGCCTCCCATCACATCGATTTTTCCAATAAGCTGCCACGCTTTTTCCTCGATTTCATTTGTCAATGATTCTATGAAATACGATCCACCCAGGGGGTCCGCCGTATCTGCAATTCCACTTTCATACGCAGCGATCTGTTGTGTACGCAGTGCAATCCGCGCCGCTTCTTCGGTCGGCAGGCTTATCGCTTCATCATATCCGTTTGTGTGCAACGACTGTGTACCACCAAGTACGGCTGCCAGTGTTTGAATGGTGACTCGCGAAATATTGTTGAGCGGTTGTTGGGCGGTAAGAGTGCTTCCGCCGGTTTGCGCATGAAAGCGAAGCATCATCGCCCTCGGATCAGTAGCCCCGAGGTCTCTCATCATCTTTGCCCACATTCTTCTTGCTGCTCGGAACTTCGCCACTTCTTCAAACAAATTATTGTGTGAATTAAAAAAGAATGAAAGCCGTTTGCCAAACACATTTATGTCTAAATCTTTTTCGAGCGCCGCCTTTACATAAGCTTTGCCATTACTGAGGGTAAATGCTACTTCCTGCACAGCGGTACTTCCTGCTTCGCGGATGTGATAACCGGAGATAGAGATCGTATTCCATGCGGGCAGCTCATGACTGCACCATTCGAAAATATCGGTGATGATGCGCATGGAAGGTTTGGGCGGATAGATATAAGTTCCTCGCGCCGAATACTCCTTTAAAATATCATTTTGGATGGTGCCGGAAATCTTTTTCAGATCAGCACCCTGTTGTTTTGCAACAGCCACATATAGTGAAAGGAGAATGAAAGCAGTTGCATTGATCGTCATTGACGTTGTCACCTCCTCCAATTTTATCTCATTGAAAAGGGCCTGCATGTCTGCAATGCTATCAATGGCTACACCTACCTTTCCAACTTCTCCTTCGGCTAAGGCGTGGTCGCTATCGTAGCCTATTTGAGTGGGAAGATCAAACGCGATGCTTAATCCATGTACGCCCTGCGATAGTAAATAATGGTATCGTCTATTGCTTTCTTCTGCGGTAGAGAAGCCCGCATACTGCCGCATTGTCCACAGCTTGCCGCGGTACATGTCTGGTTGAATGCCGCGTGTAAACGGGAAGGTGCCAAGCCCCCCATCCCCCGAAGGGGGAGATTGAGGAACATCACTTTGATCGTAAGATTTTTTTATTTCAATACCGCTGTCAGTGAATTTTTTTGTTTCTTCTTTCATAATGAAAGGTCATTAAGCCCTCCCTTCGGGAGGGTTTGGGGGGCCTCTATTTCATCAACTTTCTCGCTTCATAGTTCAATGCTTCCATTACTACCGCATGAAGCTGTCCTTTTTGTTGCTTCATCATCACATCCAACAAAACCCTGTTGAGATCATTTCCCGTCGATTCCGGAGGTAGAGCAGCTGCCACCTGGTTCACGATGAGCATTGTTTGTTCTTTTAGATTTTTTACAGCTTCCCATGCTACAGGACTAACATATATCTGTTGAGTCATATTGTATTCATATTCCTGTTTAATATTATCCAACAACAGCATCTGCATATCCCTTGCCGTAAGCCCGGGTTGATTGACGCGGCTGATCAGATTTGGGAGAGCAATTCGCTCCGATAACATCACCAGGCGTTCGTATGCCTGTAGTTGAAGTGGCCTGGACGTATAGCCGTTGCCTCCTTCTGTTGCGACGACTTTCTGTTTTTTGTTTAAAATAAAAAAAATAGAGATCGAAATGATAAACGCGATGATGGAAATGACAAGGCTGATAGTGGCTGTATCCATGAGTAGATTTATTTGATGCCAAAAATAAAAGAAAGAACCACGATTTATAGGATTTTAATGGATTATAAGGAAAGAACCACGATTTTAGGGCTTGTGAGAAGAGCCCGAAAGAGCAACACATCAATATTTAATGAGAAAACCTCCCAAACGGGGAGGTTTCTTTATTGATAAATCCTTTTAATCCTGGTTCTTTCTATTTCGCCGCAGCTGGTTTTGTCGATGGAGTCGGCGAAGGTTTTTGTTTTACTTCAACTATCGCATCCGCCTTACCCAATGGTTTTTTCTTTCCGAGGTCAACTAAAATGGGTGCGGCAACAAAAACAGAAGAATAAGTACCAGTGATGACACCTATCAGCATCGCAAATGCAAAACCCCTGGTTACCTCACCACCAACAAGGAACAAAATCAAAATAGTGAGAAACACAGTGAGAGATGTCATGATCGTACGGCTTAACGTATGATTGATGGCATTGTTGATGATCTGCTCTTTTGTGGCGCCTGTCATTTCTCTTGCATATTCGCGGACACGGTCAAACACGATCACCGTGTCGTTCATCGAGAACCCAATTACTGTCAACACCGCCGCAATAAAATGCTGGTCGATCTCCAGCGGGAACGGAACAATACTTCGGGCAAAAGAAAATACCGCAAGTGTAACTAATACGTCGTGTAGCAGCGAGACAATAGTTCCCAAAGAATATCTCCAGTCGCGGAAACGAACAAAGATGTAAAGAGCAATGATCAGCAATGCAAAGATGGTTGCTCTTTTTGCCCCGTCTTTCAGGTCATCTGAGATCGTCGGCAATACTTTTTTCGAACCTATTTTGAAATTTGAATCGAACTGGTTAAAACTTAGACCTGCGGGCAGATGATTTTTCAATCCTTCATAAAGTTTTACTTCAACCAGTGAATCTGCCTCGGGCCTTGTATCATTGATAAGATACGCTGTTGTGATGTCAAGGGTGCGGTTATCACCCACTGTCTTTATAATTGGAGCCTCTGCAAAATCTACCTTAAGTTCATCACGGATCTGCTCCACCTTACCACTTATTTTTTCTGCAAAGCGAACCTGGAAACTGCGACCGCCTTTGAATTCAACCCCTTCATCAAAACCATGAAAGAAAGAAGCAACACCGAGGATCATAACGATGACAGAAATACCATAAGCAATTTTTCTGTACTCAATGAATTTAATATTGGCGTGTTGGAAAATTCGCTTGCTCACGCCGGTGAAATATTCTAGGTGGCGCTTCTTGCTCGTAAACCAATCAGTCACCCAACGGCTGACCAATATTCCGCAGAACAATGACAGAAGGATACCAAGAATTTGCGTCGTCGCAAATCCTTTTACAGGCCCTAATCCAAATGAGAAGAGAATAATAGCCGTCAGCAAAACAGTGACGTGCGCATCTAAGACGGGAGGCAATGAGCGACGATAACCTTCATTCACTGCGGGTATATATCCTTTCCCCCGCGTCAATTCCTCCTTGATACGTTCATAAATAATTACGTTAGTATCTACAGCCATACCAATGGTAAGAACAAGACCCGCAATACCAGGCGCGGTAAGCGTTGCGCCAAGGGCTGTTAAAACACCAACGGTGAAAAGTAAGTTTAAGATCAATGCGATATTGGCCACCCACCCACTGGTGTTATAATAAATCAGCATTAATAAAAAGATAACGACAAATGAAATAGCAAAGGCTTTCAAACCGCCATTGATCGCATCTTTACCGAGCGTAGGGCCGACAACATATTCCTGGACAATCTTGGCGGGCGCAGGAAGCTTACCTGACTTTAAAATATTTGCAAGATCCTGTGCTTCTTCTGTTGTGAAATTGCCGCTGATGCTCGAATTGCCCGCATCAATTTTTGAAATCACATTCGGCGCTGAGTAAACAATATTATCGAGAACGATGGCAATGGGTTTGCCAATATTTTCTTCCGTCATTTTCGACCAAACTTTCGAACCGCTTGTGTTCATGGTCATCTTCACTTCAACTTTATTGGTCGACTGATCGAAATCTTGTCCTGCGTCCTTTATTGCATCACCTTCGAGCCTTGCCTTTTCTTTTCCGTACGTCTTGATAGCATATAATGGAATCCGATCAGACTTTCTTCCCGTCTTATCATTGACATTCGGAATTCCATAAAGCCACACAATATCAGCGGGGAATAAAGATTTGAACGCAGGATTTTCGAGGAAGGTGCGAACAACCGCTGAGTCTTTTACAGCCACGCTTCCAATAGCGGCAGCGTAATAAATTTTCCCATTATCCTGCGAAGGTGGCTGAAGCTGTAAATAGTCACTTATCTTTCTTTGCCCGGCTTTTGAGACGTTCTTAAGGGAGTCGATCAATTTCGCTGCCTTTGCCGAATCTGTTTTTGCAATGGCAGATGTATCAATTTTTACCGTCGTATCAACAGCAGTTCCGTTGATGAGATTTTCAAAAACCTTTATTCCGTTTTGCCACGCACTGGCGTAGTTTTTATTTTCAAGCGTATAAACCTCCCAAAATTGAAGATTGGCAGAGGCTTGCAAATATTTCCTGACACGTTCCTGGTCACGGATACCTGGCAATTCAACATTGATGACTCCGCGATCGGGGTCAGGATTAATGCTCGGTTGAGCCACGCCAAACTGGTCGATACGATTGTTTAGCACACGAAATGTTCTGTCGAAGGCGTCTCTTGCTTCTTTCTTGATCGCTGAAATGACGGCAGCATTATTATCGGTGATCTTAATTTTATCCTGGTTGGCGTTTGCAAAAATGGAGGCAAGTCTTCCGTTCGGATTTAATTTTTGGTACTCTTCAGAAAAAAGAGTGATAAAGTCAGCGCTGCTGTTTGCCTTTCTTTTATTCGCGTTGTCAACTGCTTTTAAGAAGGTAGGGTCGGTAGAATTGTTTGACATTGCCTTTAGAAGTCCGGTCATTTCCACTTCAAGTGTCACATTCATTCCGCCTTGCAGATCGAGGCCAAGGTTCAATTCACTTTCTTTCGCTTTCTGGTAGCTGATCGCACCCTGTACGCCATAGGTGATCGTGACATCCTTGGTACTGTCTTCCAGGCGCTTCAGGCGCGCATCGTAAACGTTTCTAATTGAATCAGGATAGTCGTCAGGGTTCTTGATCTTTTTTGCCTGGGGGTACAAAGCCTGTACATATTTTGTTGCGCGGGCCTGGAGCTTGCTTTCGTGACCACGCACAAACCAGGTAAAAGAAAGCATGTAAACAGAAACCAGGATTAAAACAATCGTGAAGAACCGAACCAGACCTTTCAGTTGCATACTAATTTTAGTTTTTGTTTTTGGCCTTTTTCCTTTTGGCAATTGGCTAGGGGATAGGGGGCCTGTATATGTTTTAAAAGGGAGGCAAAGATAGGGTTTTCGGAGGTCAAAATCTCTTATAGAAACACGAATTTTGGCTGATTGCTCGCTGCTTTGCTTTACATTTGCGTCCGACATTTTTTACCCATGCAATTATCTCCCCGTTTAAAAAGATTTAATGAGCCCGAAACTCTAAAAATGGCCAAGCTGGGTCGTGAGTTGAGGGGAAAAGGAATTGATGTTATTGATCTGAGTCTAGGTGAGCCTGATTTCAATACACCGGAGCATATAAAACAGGCAGCGAA
>DASYSW010000650.1:0-3870 GCA_036002905.1 Chitinophagaceae bacterium | reverse complement strand
CATCGGTGATAATAAACCTTATATAAAATATAATTATGCAGACAGCACCTATGGAGAAAAATTTAACCCGGAACATCCGGTAAATAATTCTCCAAACAATACAGGGCTTAGGGAACTGCCGCCTGCGCAAAAGGCTTTTATCTGGTATCCTTATGGGACATCGGATAGTTTTCCTTTAGTGGGGAGCTCTGGTCGCAGTGCTGTCGGTGGACCGGTTTTTCATAAAGCCAATTTAAAAAATGCGGCGCGGCCATGGCCCTCTTATTTTGAAGACAAATGGCTCATCACCGACTTTATGCGTGGATGGCTGATGGCGGTAACCATGGATGCGGATGGTAACTATCAGTCAATGGAAAAAATATTGCCCGATGAAAATTTCAGCAGTGTTATCGATATGCAGTTTGGCCTGGATGGCGATTTGTATTTTCTCGAGTACGGTTCAGCATGGTTTAAAGGCAATGCAAACTCGGCACTGGTGCGTATCGAGTACAATGGTGGAAACAGGAAACCAAACGTAGAAGTCTCGGCAGACAAGACTGCAGGCTCCATTCCTTTCAAAGTAAATCTTTCATCGAAAGGAACAGTTGACTATGATACGTACGATAAAGACGCGTTGAAATATGAATGGAAGATCAAGGGCAATGGCTCGGATCAGACAGTAAAAGAAGCTGATCCATCAGTGACGCTTGACAGACCGGGGAAATATACGGCAACGCTCACCGTAACTGATACAAAGGGTGAAAAGAACAGCAAATCTTTGCAGCTCACGGCCGGCAATGAAGCCCCTTCTGTAGCAGTAACTATTTTAAAGGGTAACAAAACATTTTTCTTTCCCAATGAACCGATAGAATACTCGATTGACGTAAGTGATAAAGAAGATGGCAACGTTGCAGATGGTAGTATACAGCCTGCCCTGGTTGCGGTGAATTTTGATTATATACCGCAAGGTTTTGACCCGATCGAGATCGCACAACATCATCGCTCGGCAGATGAACGGACTGGCTTTGCTGCAGGATTGTATTTGATGAATGCGAGCGATTGCAAGTCTTGCCATATCCTTGACAAAACCTCTGTAGGGCCAAGTTTTATGGCAGTTGCGGAAAAATATAAGAGTGATCCGGGAGCTGTTCATAAACTGGCTGACAAAGTGATCTCGGGTGGCTCAGGTGTTTGGGGTGAGCATGCAATGGCTGCGCATCCGAACATTTCGCAGCAGGATGCAGAAACAATCGTGAAGTACATCCTCAGCGTTGCACAAAAACCAAAAGAAGAAAAGGCGTTACCATTAAAAGGAACCTATGCAGGTAAGGTACCATCCGGTGAAAACGGGAAAGGCGGATACGTAGTAAGGGCTGCTTATAAAGATAAAGGCGCAAATGGTGTTGAGCCCATCTCTTCAGAAAGTATTGTGGCCTTACGCAGCCCGATCGTTGATCCGCAAAAAGCAGATGAGCAGAAAAGCACGCAACTGCTCACGACTCCTTACATATCCTTCTCCCTCCTGGGCGATAACTCATACGTAGGGTACCACGCTATTGACATGACGGGTATAAAACAAATTGAGTTTCTTGTGCAGGCCACGCCCAGCAGTGGTGATATCGGAGGCACCATTGAAGTGCATATAGATGCACCCAATGGAAAAGTAATCGGTCAAACAGAAATGATAGAATCAAAAGAATTGGATTTTGCGAGGATAATGGAAATGATGGGGGGCAAAGCCAAAGCGAAAAAGACTTCAGCCGCCAAAGCAGATACTTCCAAAAAGCAACAGGCGCCGGAATTTGATTTCAGCATGCTGCAGGAATTGCTGGCTGTACACGCTCTTGCAACGATCACTCCTGTCGAGGGAATGCACAATATTTATTTTGTGTTTAAGAATGGTAAGGCCAAATCGGATGAACCATTAATGCAGGTAACTTCGATTGATTTTAAAAATACAACCTCAATGCCTTTGAAAAAATAAATCACCTGACGCAAATTCTTTTTATGATCATTGAATGCAGCAGCAATAAAAATAGACTGAGCATAGCGATATCGCTACGATAAAGTTTGGATTACTTGTTGCGGCTCCTTCGTTACGCTATTTCAAAGCCGGTGTACAAACATGGCAAGAATATTCATTACAGGGTCAGCAAATGGACTGGGACAATTGGCTGCAAGATCGCTTATGAAGCAAGGTCATAAAGTTGTGTTGCATGCCCGCAATTCAGGGCGTGCACGCGAAGCCATTAAAAAGAATCCGGAAGCCGAGTCTTGTTTAATCGGAGATTTGTCAAATCCCGAAGAAACAAAAGAGCTTGCTCGTGAAGTGAACAAATTGGGAGCATTCGATGCAGTGATTCACAATGCCGGCGTTTACCGGGCTTCCGCACAAGATATTTTTGCCGTCAATACATTAGCACCATATATGCTTACATGCCTCTTACAAAAACCAAAGCGTGTGATCTACCTAACTTCAGGAATGCATTCGCACGGACATCTGAATCCGGACAACTTCAGAAAAGATAGTACCCACATTACATACTCTGATTCCAAGTTGCATGTATTGATGCTTTGTATGGCAGTCGCAAGGAAATGGAAAGATGTATACTCCAATGCGGTAAATCCCGGTTGGGTTCCTACCAAAATGGGCGGTCCGGGTGCGCCTGACAATCTGCAAAAGGGATATGAAACACAGGTGTGGCTTGCCGTCAGCAACGATGAGCAGGTGAAAGTAAGTGGTCATTATTTTTTTCATCAACAAGAAAAACATCACAATCCAGAGGCTGACGATATTTTACTGCAGGAGCGATTTCTAGACTTATGTAAGGAGATCACAGGTATTTCATTTCCCGGGTAGCATCGAATCAAATTCAAGCTAACGCTGTTTGGTATAATTCTTTCAGTCGAATCGGAAAGCAATTATTATTATGAAAACAACAGTAGGCCTCGTTGTAGGCATCGCAGTAGGTGTTTGTATCGGATTGCTAATAGCACCCGACAAAGGAAGTGAGACCCGTAAAAAGCTGGCAGACTCAGCCGGTGACTGGATGGAAAAATTAAAGGATTTCTTTGGGGCCAGCGAGGAAGGAGAGACTTCCGGTTCACGGGCCAAAAGTCCTAAGCAAACCCCACGAACGACTACCTAGAAATTTCGTAGAAGTCAGGCAAGTTGGTTCCTCGTTCAAAACCCATGAAAGGGAAAATTGGATCATACAAAGAACTCTTGGGTCGCCAAAAGCAGTTAAAGGCTTTATTAGATGCAAAGAAAGACCTGATACGCTCGGATATGGAATTATTGAGGGTTGAAACAAAACCGGCGTCGGATTTATTGGGGCCCTGAGTCATTCGGCAAGAAAGCGGCGGTTGCTTGCTATAGGTTTGGGGCTCGTTGCGCGGCGCGTGTTTAGGAACCTGGTTGTAATGAAGACTCCTTGGTTCGTGAGGCCGATAGTGCGATACCTTGACGAAAATTCCAGGCTAAATTTCAAAATGCTTATAAAGCGATTTCGTCACCGCATCTCTTCAATATTGCAAAGGAATCCAGGCAAGGCCACTAACGAGGGAGTGGAAATTCAAAAAACAGAGCAGTAATCTCTTGCAGCCAAATTATTTGATTCTTTGTACTTTACTTTGTGTTGCCCGTATTAAATAACGGATCAAAATGAAAAATTCAGATGAAGTAAACGTACAAGGAAAAATAGCATTGGTGACCGGCGCGGCGAGAGGTTTGGGAAGGGCGTGTGCCCTTGCACTTGCAGAAGCCGGAGCCGATATTGCGGTTGGGTTAAGAGATGTGAATGCCGACAATGGACTGGTAAAAGAAATAGAAGCGCTGGGACGAAAAGCACTGCCGCTACAATTGGATGCCAGTAAGATGGAAGAAATACA
>DASYSW010000649.1:0-3913 GCA_036002905.1 Chitinophagaceae bacterium | reverse complement strand
AGCGCCCGATTCCAATCATGGCGGCTCCATACAAAAATCCATTAGCTACGACCATATTCCTTACATTACTTACTTCAAGGAGGCATTGTTGACGGTAAAGAAATTCGATTTGAAAATTGTCGGCAAAAAGATTGGATATATTGTTGGAGCAGGCGACAAAGTACCCGAAGACCTGGAGCAGATGGGATATGAAGTGACCATGCTAACGGATAAAGAGCTTTCGCGAAATAATCTGCACCAATTTGACGCGATCATCACCGGTGTGCGGGCGTATAATACCGACGTATGGCTGAATAATTATTACGACAAGCTGATGAAGTATGTGAATGAAGGTGGTAACCTTATCGTGCAATACAATACAAGCAACTTTATTAGTAGTGTTCCAACCAAAATCGGACCTTACAATTTCGATATCGCGAGGACGAGGATAACCGACGAAAACGCGGAAGTGAAATTTTTAAAACCTGATCATTCTGTTTTGCATTTTCCGAACGAGATTACGCAAAACGATTTTAATGGATGGATCCAGGAAAGAAGTATTTATCACGCGACAAAATTTGACAAAGACAATTTTGAGGCGATCTTTTCTATGCATGATCCGGGTGAAAGTGATGATGATGGCAGCCTGATCATTGCAAAATATGGAAAGGGAACCTTTGTGTATACAGGGCTTGTCTTCTTTCGTGAACTGCCGGCAGGCGTCCCGGGGGCCTATCGCCTAATGGCGAATCTCATTGCCCTGAACAAACAAAAAGCCTTTTAAACCCCGGATCAAATCATTTAGATGAATAAAAATCAGCAGGCGGATATCACGAGGAGGAACATAGCGGGGGTGGTGGCTATTCTACTCGGGTTGGCCATCGGCCTTTTTATCAAGAGAGTAAAGATTGGCTTACTGATTGGAATTGTGCTAGGCTTCATCGCCATTTCCTTGTTCCGGAGGAGTAAACGCTGAGACAATTTAATATCAACCCGGAGCACTATTTTATTTTTTCACTTTTTTTTGGGATTTGTGATTTGTATTTTGAGTTTCAAATGAACACTGATAGAGATAAAATTCCCATATTTAAGACCTGGAACCAGTGGTATTGGTTTGTGGTTATCTTTTTAATCCTGCTCATTATTCTTTTTAATTTTTTCACTAAATATTTTTCTTAAATAAGCACCAGACAAATAACAGAACCAGATAATGATTAAAGCCAGAGGTGAATTGCGTTGAATGCTGACCAGTCGAATTTGTATTTTATTTGGGATTTGAGATTTGTTATTTGAAATTTCATTTTATGACTTCACTGGATTGGATAGTTCTGATCCTTACACTTGCCGCGACGATTGTGTATGGACTTTACAAAAGCCGTACTGCGCATAGCCTTGACGGCTATATTCTATCCAATCGCAGCATGCATTGGGGCCTTATCCTACTCAGCATCATGGGTACCCAGGCGAGTGCGATCACCTTTATTTCCGCACCTGGCCAGGCCTACACGGATGGCATGCGTTTCGTGCAATATTATTTTGGTTTACCCCTGGCAGCCGTCGTCGTATGCATTTTTTTTGTTCCCATCTTTTCCAGGTTAAAAGTCTACACTGCTTACGAATATCTTGAAACAAGGTTTGATGTAAAAACAAGGACGCTTACCTCTTTTCTCTTTTTATTAAACCGTGGTTTGTCGACCGGGATCAGCGTATTTGCTCCGTCCATCATTCTTTCTTCTCTGTTTGGATGGAATATTTACTGGACCAATCTTTTTATGGGGGGATTGCTGATCATTTACACGGTAACTGGAGGAGCGAAAGCAGTGGCATACACTCAGCAACTACAACTCATCATAATATTCACGGGGATGTTCCTGGCCGCCTACCTTGTCGTGAAAATGTTACCGGGCGACATCGGATTCTTCGATGCATTGCATGTAAGTGGCAAGCTGGGAAAGCTAAACGTCATAACTAGCGGAATAAAAGATGGAAAATTCAATTGGAGTGACAGGTATACTCTTTTAAGTGGCCTCATCGGGGGATTTTTTCTTTCTCTGTCCTATTTCGGCGCGGATCAATCGCAGGTAGGAAGATATTTAACGGGCAGCTCATTAAGAGAAAGCAGGCTTGGCCTGTTGATGAATGGAATTGTAAAAGTGCCGATGCAATTTTTGATCCTGTTGATAGGTGCCCTCGTTTTTACATTTTACCAGTTTCACAATGCCCCGATATTTTTTAACGATACGCAGGTCACGAAGCTTGAAAATTCTGCTTACTAAGATTCTTTTAATATTGTCCAGGCACAATACCTCGTGATCGCAAAAGAAAAAAGAGAGGCGATCGCGAGGTTTTCTGTTGCCTTAAAAACAAATGAAAAAACCGAGGTCGCAGACAAAACAAGGGAATTGCGAAGATTGCAACAGAGCTCAGATAGTCTTCGGGGGAAAGTAACAAAATGGATCAAGGCGTCGGGTGGCGATGACAGCGACACGAATTACATTTTCCTTCGCTTCGTGGTGGACTATTTGCCGGCAGGGCTGGTGGGATTATTAATAGCTATAATTTTCCTCGCTTCGTGGGGAAGCATTGCTGCTGCACTTCATTCCCTCTCTTCCTGCACGATGATCGATTTTCACAAACGTTTTTCAAAACAGGCGATTGAACCAGCAAAAGAATACCAATGGTCAAGATGGTATACATTGGGCTGGGGAGTATTTTGTATTGTGGTCGCCATGTTCACCTACAATATTGGTAACAGCCTTATTGAAGCAGTGAATGTTCTTGGTTCGTTATTTTATGGTGTTATCCTCGGAGTTTTTTTGGTAGCGTTTTTTCTGAAGAAAATAAAAAATGGCCTCGCTGTTTTCATAGGCGCATTGCTGGCCGAGTGCCTCGTGCTGACGGTCTTTACTCTTGTCAAACTTGATTACTTCCAATTGGGTTTTCTTTGGTTAAATCCAATCGGAGCCTTTGGCGTGATTTTATTTAGCCTGGCCTTTCATTTCATACTTCGAAGTAGACGAAATGGAGTTTCCTCCAATGAAAATTCCCCGGCCTAGAGAACGGGGAATTCGTCAAAAACAGCCTAGCTGCAGTGATAATATTATTTCAATTGCTCCAATAATTTTTCATTGAGCCGGACATAGTCATCATTTTTTGCTTCTTTAGCCAGCTCGATCGATTTCTGTGCCGTCGCTTTCGCTTCATCTTTCTTTCCAAGTTTGGCCAATGCATTTGCTTTTTGGTGATAGATCCAGTAACCATCGGGTTGCTGCGTAATAGCTTTGTCGAACCATGCGATCGCCTGGTTAAGATCCTTGCCATTATTGAGATAATAAAGAGCCGACTGGAAGTAAGGGCGATTGTCCTTGTTCATCGCTTCATCAATTTCCTTCATCACCACTGTTTCTACGTCCGAAGAAATTGGCATCGCAACCGCTGTGTTCTCCCACATCATCTGCAAATCGCAGGTGGATGGTTTTACATTAGCAAATTGCATCGTGAAGGTTTCCATTTTATCCTTTAGCGTCATGGGCTTTACATTGACTCGTACTACATCACTCTCCTGCTTATAATCCGCAGGGTTTGTTACGTCGAGCTGTTTCGTAATGATGATTGTCCAATTGTCCTTGTCGGGAATTGTAAGCAGTCCGTATTTACCGGCGGGAACTTTGGTTGTGCCAATTGTGACATCACCGGCAAAGTCAATGGTAGTCGCGCTATTGGCACCCGTGCGCCAAACTGCTCCGTACGGCACGAGATCGCCAAAGACTTTACGTCCCTTTACACCCGGACGCGAATAAGAAAGCTCAATAGAAGAAATGCCAAAGTCCTGCTTAATGGTTTGTGGAGGACTCGGAGGTGGCATTTTGATCGACTGGGAGCTTACCGAAAATGTGATCGCAAAACAGATAACGACGAAAATTAATTTTCTCAT
>DASYSW010000648.1:0-2331 GCA_036002905.1 Chitinophagaceae bacterium | reverse complement strand
TTATTACAGCCTGGCTTGATAAAAGTCGTTTGTTTGGCGTAATTCAAGGGGCCATTTTCTATAGAACCCTACCACGCTTAACAAGCGATTTTCATTCGTCGCTCCTCCTGTTCAATTCATCCGGGGAACCCTTCAATTCATTACCATTACCCTTTTTCGGCGGTGTAACCTGTACCATCTTTGTGTCGTCATATTTATAAACAACTAAAAAATTAAAAAATGGAAAAATTAAAATTCACGATCAGGTTCATAGCAATCCTGGTTGCACTGCCGGTGATCATGTTCACCGAATTAACAAGAACAGAAAAAGGGACTACCGAGCAAAAGCATGATATGGAGAAAGTTTCAGCCGAAACAACCCACCCTGCCACGCTCAGTTATACCTCATTCTTTTTGCAAGCGGTATACATTTGAGCAAGTACCGCTTGCTTGTTCCATTCCTATGAGAAGCTCAAAGCTTAAAAAGTTCTTTAGCGTTTGCAGTCGTTTTCTCTGCGATTTCTGCTACAGTCACTTTCTTTACTTCAGCTAATTTTTCCACCACATATTTTAAGTAACTGCATTCATTTCGTTTGCCCCTGAAAGGAACCGGAGCGAGGTAAGGTGCATCTGTTTCCAGCACGATATGATCAAGGGTCAATTGATCCACCACAGCATCAAGCCCTGATTTCTTAAAAGTCAATACTCCGCCAATTCCTAAATAAAAATTAAGATCAATGATCTTGCGCGCCTGCTCGATCGAGCCGGAAAAACAATGAAATATTCCTTTTAATTTTCCCTTTTGATTTTTTTCGACAAGTTCAATGCACTCGTTAATAGAGTTGCGTGAATGAATGACAATGGGAATGTCGTATTGCAGAGCCAAGTCAATCTGTCTTTGAAACACCTCGTATTGTTGCCTTGTATAAGTGAGATCCCAATAAAAGTCAAGCCCGGTTTCGCCGACAGCAACAAAGGAGCGTTTTTCAAAACGCTGTTGTACTACTGCCAACTCTTCCAGGTAATTTTCTTTCACCGAACAAGGGTGAAGACCCATCATACTTAAGCATTTTCCCGGAAATTGATTCTCAAGGCTAAGCATTTGCACATGAGTGGAAATATCGATCGCCGGCATAAGCATTTTTGTAATACCTTCATAATCAGCACGGCTGAGCATGGCAGTACGGTCAATATCAAATTCTGTAGAATAAATATGGCAATGGGTATCTATTAGGTTCATAATCAAGCAAAACTCACAAAAAAATCGTAAGAAACAGTTAAACTTTTTTCAATAATTCTCATCTTAATACCGTTTAGCTATTGTTACAAAAACTACGTTTATGAAGTTTGTGAATAACCCGACCCAACTTATTCTTACACTGTTTCTGTTCACTATTATTGCGGTTTTTTCATGCAAAAAAGAGACGAGCGACACAAGTGCCCAGGACGAGACGTTCGCTAATATCTCAGCTACCGAATCGAATGCCGAGGCAGATGATGTTTTTAATGGTGTTTTTGACGATGTACTGGGAGTAAATGCCAACGTGGGAATGGGTGGCACGGGTATTTTTGGACGGAAAGCCGGCGCCAACAACGGAACTAGTTACGCTGATGGTCGTATTGACAATACCGGTCAGCTACCGCCCTGTCTTAATATTATAATATCACAACCAACCCCCAATGCCTTTCCCATCACCATAACTTTTGATTTTGGAAGCACTGGGTGTGTGGCAAATGATGGGTTCTGGCGAAAAGGAAAGATCGTTGTTGAGTATTCAAATCATTTGCTGATCCCGGGAGCGACCGCTTCAGTGAAATTTGAAGATTTCCAAATAGGAGACAGTATTGCCATTGACAATTCAACGAACTATACGATCACCAATACCGGCACACAGGATAATCTTCAATTTACTGTCGATGTGAGTGCAAGACTCTCGAAGCCAAATGGAAATTACAGCGAGTGGTATAGTCATAAAACAATTTCCCGAATAGCAGGAAACCTCACCTCCAGCCCCCTGGATGACGTGCTAAAAATTGAAGGAAGGGCGACGGGAAAAACCAGGAGAAATGACCTCTTAGTAGCCTGGAAAGCCGAGATCACCGACCCCTTCATAAAGAAGTTCACGTGCCGCTGGATATCCAAGGGAACAATAAAAACCGGCCGGGAAAACCTTGCGTCAAACTCACAATGGTTTGGTGTTCTGGACTATGGGTCCGGAAATTGCGACAATCGTGCAACTCTGACCATCAATGGTATTAAGTATGAAATTACTTTGAGATAATTAAAAAATAATTACCTTTAAACCAGTTTTCATAGGGTACGGATTAAAAACGGGCCAGGGTTTCTACCCA
>DASYSW010000647.1:0-6202 GCA_036002905.1 Chitinophagaceae bacterium | reverse complement strand
AATGTATTCACATCTGCATTGTTCAGTGCATTATATGGAATGGTGTTGTTAGATAGGTCCACCCGGTAGAGCACATCATTCTGTGTCGAAATCCAAAACAAGCCATCCCCTGAAACATAGGCCCACCAGGGGCTATTACTCCTAAAACCGCTTTTCGTATTCGCGCTGTCACCAAAATGAGTAAGTTTTTTTGTAAGCGGGTTATAACGGTTCATCCCATTCCAAAATGTACCAATCCATATTTCGCCTTCTGGATCTTCCGTTATAAATGTGATATGATCAAATCCGCCCATAAGTTTAGGGCGGCTCAATTGTGATGGATCGGCGGGGTTGTAAGTATATCTTTCAAATAAGCCCGTCTTTCTATCCATGGTATGCAATCCGTCTCCGGAGGTTCCCACCCAAAAGGTTCCCCGGCTGTCTTCAAAAATGGCCCTCACTTTATTATTGATGAGGCTGTGGGGATTATTCGGCTCATGCAGGTAACGTTTGAAAGTTCCTTTATTTCTGTCAAATTGGTTGAGGCCTCCATCCGTATTAACCAGGTCAAATTCGAAACCGGTTCCGATCCAAAGTGTGCCTTCGTGGTCTTCATATAATGCTCTTACTATATTGTAGCTAAGACTTGTTGAATCAAGTGCATTATGGCTGTAATGCCTGAACTTACCTGTTTTTTGATCGAGCAGATCCAGGCCCCGGTCTGTACCTACCCAAAGATTTCCAAGGTGATCGACCAGCAAGGCTGAGACCGTATCATTTGCCAGGCTCTCTGCATCATTTGCGTGGTGGCGGTAATGGGTAAAAATTCCTGTTGCCGGATCAAACCGGTCGAGACCTCCGCCGTTGAAAAATCCAATCCATAAAAAGCCCGAGGAATCTATAGCAATACATTCCGGGTAACCAGTACTCCCCAATGAGTTGCTATCCTTGGGATCATTCAGCCACCTATTCATGTGCGTGCCATCATAACGGATGATGGCCCTATTGGTCTGATCGGTGAACCACATTACACCCTCCCGATCCCGGGTTATACATCCGATTCTACCGGGCGTAATACCATTGGCGGTGGAAACTGAGTTGAACCTGGGTTCACTGGTTTGGCCAAGTCCAGCGCTGTAGACAAAAGCAAATAACAGGGCTAATAAAAATTTCTTTGTCATCAGTTGTTTTACATTGGCAAGAATAACAAGTCCCTTCCGTAGCTTGGCGGCTTTCCATTATAATAACCTGAATATAAGCGATTTGACCATATTTTAGAATAACCTTTATTAAAAAAAGAAAATCAACCCAATTGTGTGTCATTAGGTATCATGCATATCAGCAAACCGAATGTTGGCTGCAGACTTATTATTTTTGAGGAAAGATTTGCCAAAGTAGTAATCTTTCCATCTTTTCCTATTCTTCTTACTCGTGGAAACCATCCTTCAGTAGCAGGCCCATTAGCATTTGTATACTCTAATATATAAATATCTCCGTTATGTATTGCAACCCCCGTAGGTGTCCATGGGCGTTCAACTTTTAAAATCGATCTTACTTTTCCATCGGAAGCTATCTTTAACAAACAATGACAACTTGTTGCGGCTACGTAAACAGCCCCACTGGAATCAACAGCAATCCCTCTCAAAAAAGGCACCCCCCTGTTAGTCTCCCGATGGTCTGCGGGGTCTTCGTCACAATCTGTTACTGAAACAGGATGGGCCAACACTGTAATTTTCCCATCCATAGTAACTTTCAATAAAGAATTCCAACATGCAATATAAAGTGAACCATCTGGTGAAGCCGTAAGACCTGTAATACCGTCGTCAAGCTTCTTTAAAGTATCTTCAAGATGAGGGCTAAAAATTGTTTGTCGCTTTTGAGGTGTTTCCCGAACAAGTGTCAATGCACCGGGATTCAAATTTCCATTTGGCCCACCACAATAATAAAAGTTGCCATCGATATTTACTGCAATGGGGGAGCCTCCGCCCGCAAAAATTATGGCAGGCTTTGTTCCATCAGCAGTAATTCTTTTAAAATATTTTGGTTTCGATCTTGAGAAAAATCCCTGCTCATCAAGGCACATCCAATGCCCGTCGGTAGTCTTATATATATAACTGAGTTTACCATCTGTTGAAATTTTTACAACATTGTTTCCTGAGTATATAAAATAAACATTCCCATATTTATCTACAACGATACCCGAACCGGGATGTGCTGAAGCCGATTGAAAAATTCTGATTTGCAAAAATAATATTGGAAAGAATAATATTACTTTTTTCATGTTTCTAAATTTAGATAACACTTAAGATTCATTAGAAAGCGTTATCACCTTGCTCTTTCGATTAATTCAAACATATTGTACTCCGCAGGGAATGCGCATATTGCGGATTGGTTACTTCCCGATACAAAAAGTAATGTCTCGCGACTCCAGTGGGTTTGTGGGGAATTAGTAACGGATTGGTAACTGGTAATCTTTACGAAAATGTCTTAAATAATTATTAAGTAGATTATTCAGACAACAAAAAATCTTTAATGAACGAAATGGTCGCATAAAACAAAAAGTCCCTATTATTCTTCTTTTGGAAACCATGACCTTCGTCTGTTGCTTCCAGGAACCATACAGGTATTCCATTTTTTTGAACAGAGCCTGCCATTTGGATCGACTCCGACACAGGAACCCGCGGATCATTCCCGCCAGACACAATAAACAGTGGCTTCCTGATTTTTGCAGCGTTGTTTGAGGGTGCAATTCTATCAAAGAATGCAGCCATTGCGGTATCCCGTTCATCACCATATTCTACTCTGCGTAGGTCCCGACGGTAACTTTCTGTATTTTTTAGAAAAGTATTGAAATTTGAAATTCCGACGGCCTCCAGTGCACAGCGTATTCGATCACTATATTTTACAGCACAGGCTAAGGTCATATAACCCCCATAACTACCTCCTGTGATCATAATCCGGCCCGTATCGATATCCGGTTGGCGGGCAACCCAGTCCAGAAGTGCTCCAATATCTTTCACGGATTCTTCTCTTTTCATTCCGTTATCGAGCGTCAAGAATGTTTTACCATAACCTTCGGATCCCCTGACATTTGGAAAAATAATGGAGGCACCTAGTTCATTCAGGAAATAGTTTTTATTCCCGATAAAACCAGGCAGCGTCTGGGCTTCAGGTCCACCATGAATATCAATTATCAAAGGCCGTTTCCCCGTGAATTTCTTGTTCGCTTTATAATAAAATCCGCTTATTTCCCGCTGATCGAAACTTTTCCATTTTATAAGCGTGGGTACGCTCAATTCATCAGCCACCATACCGCCCAATTCACTTTCCGTCCAGCGTGTTAGTTTTTCTGTGGTGATATCAACAGAATAAGTGTCGATTGAATTGGCTGTATTCAAGTTGAACCCAATTTCCTGACTATTTGGGCGCCATCGTATAGCGTTGATTACTGAAACCGGGATATTTTTTAATTGTTTGTATTTGTTGTCTGTGGTTGAAAACAGGTACAATTTGCTTATACCCGCTTCATTTACAGTAAAAGCGATCTGTTTGCCATCTTTTGTAATCGCGGCCTCCTGAACGTCCCAGTTGATACCAGCGCTGAGGTAAACAAATTTCATGCTGGTTAAATCAGTGTAGGTAAGTCGCGCAAATTCATTATCCTTATCCGTAGTAAAATAAATTCCTTTCCTGTTCTTACTAAAAAAACAATTTTGATAGAGAATCTCCCTTTCTCCGGGTTTGGTGATGGCCGTTTTTTCACCTGACTCCACATTGACAAGCCATAAATGGGATTCGTTTGCTGAAATGAATTCGATTACGAGTAAACTTTTGTCATCGGGACTCCAATCAGAAACTGACCATCCTCCCCCGTTTACCTTCAACAATAATTTGTCTGATTCCGGATGAAGCGGATCCATCAGGTAAATATCCCGGTCGCTACCATTTCGCCTGGTGGATCCGTAAGCGATTTGCCTGCCGGAATTGCTCCAGCACATCCCGTCATTTTGAGAACGGCCACCATCGGTAAGCAGCGTAACATTGCCGTTGTTAAAATCGTACCGGTAAATCTGAGTGAATTCATTTCCGCCAACGTCTTTTAGAAAAATGAAATAATTGCCTTGCGCCGGTTCATAAGACGCTGTCGTCAGTCCTTCCGCGAAAAAGGTCATCTGTTTTCTTGCGCCGCCGGGATTTTTTACCAAATGGATCTGGTATGTATTGGCAAATCTTGTACGAATGAGCATTTCTCTTTTAACCGGATTCCAGTCGTCGAGCAATGCCACTCTGAATTCATTGTATTTTCTTGCATCTTGCGAAATGGATTGTGGAATATCCGGAATTCCCTGTATCACTAAATTGGCTGAGGGTTGTATAATATCCTTGCTCTGCGAAAATAAAGCCGGTGTGAAGAAAATTATTGCAAACCCCGCTCCTAAAGATTTTAATTTTGACATAAGACAGTTTGAATATGAATTTATGCCATTTGATGTAAATAAATTGGCTTGATGAAGTTTTATACAAGAACTTCCGGTGAGCTCACCGACTACCGGTGATTTCACCTGTCATCTCCCTCGTTGAATTTCAATTCATTGTGCAAATAGCAACTTTGGTTACTTTTACGATACATAAAGTACCGTCCGCCGGTTCTGTTGGGTTTGCCGGGAATTAGTGGCGAATTGGTAACTGGTATACAAATACACCCTTCTAAAAATTCCATCCAATAAAAAAGCCGATGGTGGAGAAGTCATTCTGATTTACGATAGCATCATATTGTAACCCAACGTCACTATCCAGGCAATTATTCATGTTCGCCTTCACCTTTCGTTAACTGGGATAATAAATAATAAGCTCCCTTCGTCACAATTTGTGCATCGGCCGGGAGCAGTTCCAACGGAATGACTTCGGTATATCCCATATCCATCGCACCAATTGAAACCGCTATCTGCTTAAAATGATCTTTCCCAAGCTGTAAGTAGATATAATGTTCGTCGCCATTACTTACAATCGCTTCATCAGGTAAGGCGGCTGCTTTATTGTCATCGACCTGTATTCGCGCCTCTACATACATACCTGGTAGTATGGATTCGGTTTTTTCATCGATTTTGGCATGCACGATGATCGCCTGCTCATTATTCTCGAACGCCTTATTTAATGCAAATATCGTAGCCGGGTGGACGTGGGTTTTATCATTAGCGTCAGTAAACGTGAGCTTTTGACCCGCTTTAATTTTATGGATGTCCTTTTCGAAAACAGTTAGATCCAGGTGAAGGAAGCGATTATCAACAATATCAAATAATACGGTATTGGCATCGGCAAATTTTCCCATCGTCAGATTCACGTGATGTATATATCCGCTGATCGGAGCCCGGATCGTTATCTGATTTTTAAAATTGTCAGGAGATACTTTTTCTGCATTGATGTCATAAAGTTGTAGTTTTTCCCGGAGTCCCTGTTGTGTTGCCTGGGCGGTAGTCAATTCATTCTGAACCTGCTGATACGTCTTTGTTGCATTAATTCTTTCTTCCTGCAATGATTTTTGTCTTTCATATTCCTGCCGCAGGTATGTCAGTTTTGATTTGTTTTCCATGTAATCCTGTTGTAGCTGGATGATCTCGCTGTTAACCAAACTCGCAAGAACCTGCCCCTTGCTCACAAACTGACCTTCTGTAACATCGATGGTTTTAACGATGCCGCTGATTAATACACTCACCTGTGCCTGGTTCTGCGGCGGCAATGTCAGCTTCCCGTTCACTTTTAATGTGGTCTTCAGGTTACGGTATTCAATTGTACCTGTTTGAAGCCCGATAGCTTTTATCTGTTCGTCGGTGAGAACAATAATGGCTTCTTTTGTTTCAGCATTTTTTACCGAATCAGAAGGCGTTTTTTCTTTCACTTTGACCTCTTTCGTGTTGTTTTTACAGGAAACGAAAAGGGCAAATAGAATAAAAATGAATTGGTATGATGATCTCATAATGATGTCTTTTTATCTGTTGAGCAGGTAATTAATTTGAATTATAGTTTGGTTATATTCATTGATTGTCTGAAGATATCCTGACCTGATATTGATGGCTTCATTTACGTTCTGGATATATTCGACGTAACCGATGTCCCCTGCGTTATAGCCCTTGTTTGCACCATTTAAAATAACTGCCGCAAACTGCAAGCCTTCTTCATTATAATATTTCAGTTGATCAGAAGCCTTATTATATCGTTCATTTAA
>DASYSW010000646.1:0-5281 GCA_036002905.1 Chitinophagaceae bacterium | reverse complement strand
ACGGGATTGGCATGTTGGTTAAGAATAAAGCGGGTGACTTGGAGGTTACTGCCGATCGGGTGATCGCTGGCAAAGTTAAAGAAACCGGGATAAAGGGAATTGTCCGCTACTTCGATCTCTGATGGATTGTTGACGACGTATGAGACGTTAAAGCCAAAAGAGGAGAAAAATCTGCGTTCAAAAAAAATTCTTCCTTGCATTTCTGGCGGGAGGAACAATCGCTGCCATCGTTTGGTTCGGCTACCGCTTAAATCAACCTGACACTTCGTTCCAAATTAATCCGGAAGTTATCTCTTCAGTAACGGATACTGCCAGGACTGCGGCAGCGCCAGGTACTACTGCAATGCAAAATCAGCCAGTCGCAAAAATTGACAATCATAGCTATCGGTTTGTAATAGAGGTGGCAAATAAGAAGAGAGCCATTTATCGTTACCATATGCTAAAGAATGGAAACGTTCCTGTCCAAATCTCTACGGCATATTCGTTTGCTGAGTAGTAAAGTTTTCATCAATTGGGTAATTGTCGGGTCTCCTTAAGTTTTCGGCCAAAGCATTGGCTCGGTCGAGTAAACGGGGTGCACCTATTTTCCTTGCAAAAGTCGATAACGCACCACAGCAAGTGAGCTACTACAGCCTTTTGTAATATTGTAGTGTTTTATCTTAACCGACGCCATACTGGCCGAAGGCAGAATGTATTTTCATCCATTTTACTCGCATCCATCTGTAATGCCAGTACTTTCCTTCCCAATGATCTATTCTCTGCCTCAATTTTGTAAGTGCAAAGGCGCAAGCCCATTTTTTCTTTCCCTTTAACCATTGCTAGCATCGAAGTAAATTAATAATTTTAGATTTATTAATCTCCCTCGATAACCGTCATTAGTCACGTATCTGCAGGTATTGTACTAACTGAAACTTACCACCAAAAAAAGAACTCATGCCTTTATTCAAATTCCATTCTTTAAAGCTTCCAAATGCTAGCATTAGTGCATTTTCCAGCAAAATTAATGATACCGAAAATTTAGCGGGTGTTTGTTATTTTGCTCTCGGAACTGCAAAGGCAGCAACATGGGACCCTCTCGGAAATGTTACACTACTTAACTTGCCAGGTCAGCTTTCGAGTTACGCATTCGACTTGAATGCAAAGGGAAATGTGGTAGGAAGCTTCAACAATAACAGTTTTTTTTGGGAAAAAAGTACGGGAACCATGACGATCTTAAAGGCCTTCGATGGAAATCCAACGCTTCGAGGGTATATGGGCGGAGCACGTGCTATTAACGATCTTGACCAAATTACAGGTTCAGTTTCACTTACGGGCAATGCTCTCAACCCGGAAAATCTGGCATTATGGACGACCCCTAATTCAATCCCCTTGAATTTGACCAGTGGAGTCAACCTCGGTCCATATTCGCACAGTGGTGGAACCGATATAAACAAGAATGGCGTAATTGTTGGCAACGTGGGGAACTTTGGATATTATCTTGGTTTTTCTAATCACGGTTTTATAGAAGATGGTATCAATTGGCAATTCTTTCTCGATTCCAGCCTCACAGGCAATCCTGTTTATGAGGCAAGAGCGGTCAATGACTTGGTGCCTCCGCAAATCGTTGGCACGCTCGGTGGAAATTATGTGCCGCCCGGTACGGTACCCTCAGACTCTTTTGCATTCATGTACGATTCTCAAACTGGGTCACTTCAAATACTTAGTTTGCCGGGTGAGTCTGGACAAGCATTGGACATAAATAATAAAGGAGACATTGTCGGTGTTGTTAATGGAAGTAGTCCTTTTCCTACTCCGAACAACGCAGTCATGTGGACACTTAACGGGTTAGTCAAGGTGGATCTAAATCATCCAACCATTAGCGATGCAGCGGTGAAAGGATGGCACCTTTCCGATGCAACCAGCATCAACAATAATGGCTCGATAACAGGACTCGCCAGTTTGATCAGTGATCCAGACGCGACACGACCCTACGTCCTCACGCCAGCAATTCCCGTGAGAAAAATCAAAGTCGAATATATGCTCCCGCACATATTGTGGCCGGGCGAAGCCTACGACGGACCAAGACCTAAGGGATGGCCCGTCCACATCCCTTTCCCGATTCCATCTCCAAACCCATTTCAAATAGTTGGACGGGGCACGGTAGCCCTCAACAATGTACTCGCTTGCAAAAATCTGAATGAAACGTTATCTAACCTGCGAGACGAAAAGGATAGAAAGGAGATGGGAGCCATCATTACTAGAATTCTAAAAAGAGAGATGAATAAGCTCAAAAACATTTTAGCAAATTCCTCTTCGTTGGGCAAAAAAGGTAAATAAATAAATTGCGTCAGAACGAAATTTTTTTGTGGGCAAATGGATGGTACGTTTCTTATTCTTGCCTCTTTGATGCTAAAATTCCACAATTAATTGTCACATGCCCAGTCCCAAAAAACTGTGAAGCGAATAAATGGTATCTTCAAGCGATATCAAAATAAACTGCGTTTTACTGCATTGTTTTTCCAAACTGAGATTGATGATTAATATAAATTCAGATTTAAAGCCTTCTGATCTCAACCCCAAACTAAAAAGGTTTTGGGAGCTCTCGGCAGAGAAAATTTATTTGATTGCTAAAACTTACGACGAGTCTAAAGGATCGCCGGTCTTTACCGTAAAGGGTAACTACACCACGCGAGGCTGGACAGAATGGACGCAGGGATTTCAGTACGGCTCTGCGATTTTGCAATTCGACGCAACCGGCGAAAAATCATTTCTTGAGTTGGGCAGAAAAAAAACGGTAGAAGTCATGGCGCCCCATGTAAGTCATACCGGCGTGCATGATCACGGTTTTAACAATGTAAGTACTTATGGAAATTTGCTTCGCCTGATGCATGAAGGCAAAACAGCTTTTAACGAGTGGGAGAAAAATTTTTACGAAGTCGCGTTAAAAGTTTCAGGCGCCGTGCAGGCGGGACGCTGGACAGTAATTAAAGACGGAGGCTTTATTCATTCATTTAATGGCGCTCATTCACTGTTTGTTGATACCATCCGCTCCGTGCGTGCTTTGGTCCTGGGGCATATTCTTGGCCACGTGTTACAGGCAGAAGGAGATCAAAAAATCAGCTTGCTCGATCGGGCAATTCAACACATAAAAGCTACGGCAAAATATGCGGTGTTTTATGGTGAAGGACGTGATAAGTATGATGCATGGGGACGTACTGCACACGAAAGTATCTTCAATGTAAAAGATGGAAATTTCAGGTGCCCTAATTCCCAACAGGGTTATTCAGGATTCACTACATGGACAAGGGGTCTTGCCTGGGCCATGTGCGGATTTGCAGAAGAATTGGAGTGGCTTGATACCATAAATGAAAAAGAAGTGGAAGCATTTACAGTTAAAAATGATCTTGTGTCGTCAATGCTGAAAGCGGCCAAAGCGACCTGTGATTTTTATATTGACAGTACTCCTCTTGATGGCGTTCCTTACTGGGACACAGGTGCACCTGGATTGAATAAATTAGGTGACTATTTAAACAGACCTGCCGATCCGTTTAATGATCACGAACCGGTAGATAGTTCTGCTGCGGCGATTGCAGCCCAGGGTTTGCTAAGACTCGGAAATTATTTGCATCAAAAAGGAGAAGAAGTAACTGCAAAGCGTTATTCGCAGGCAGGGCTAACAATACTGCACACGATCTTCGACGAGCCATATCTAAATACTGCTGCCAATCACCAGGGCCTGGTGTTGCATTCTATTTATCATCGTCCAAATGGATGGGACTATATTCCACCTGGCAGCAAAATTCCTTATGGAGAATCAAGCATGTGGGGAGACTACCATGCACGCGAGGCAGCACTTTACCTGCAGCGTATAATTAATAATGTGACGTACTATACTTTTTTCAATATCAAATGAAACCAAAAGAACTTACTGATCTTTCGCGACTGTGTGTTCATACGATCACAACGAAGCCATGGAACATCGAAGAAGCGGCAAAAAAATTTTCGGCCGCAGGTGTAAAGGGAATAACTGTTTGGCGTGACACACTTGAAGGAAGAAACATTAAACAAACAGGAAACATGTTACGAGAGCACGGTCTTACGATCGTATCTTCTTGTCGTGGAGGATTTTTTCCAATTAAAGATGCAGGCAAAAGACAGGCCGCTATTGATGATAACCGCAGGGCCATTGACGAAGCTGCTGAATTGGGAACATCAATGCTCGTGCTTGTATGCGGTGCTGACCCTTCTCAACCCCTGGAAGATTCAAGAAAGCAAATACACGATGGCATTGCAGCGTTGCTCCCTCATGCATCAACAGCGGGCGTGCGACTGGCGATAGAACCACTTCACCCCATGTATGCAGATACGCGTTCTGCGATCAACACATTATCGCAGGCCAATGACATGGCAGAAGCGTTGCATTCACCGTGGGTCGGAATTGCCATTGATGTTTATCATTTATGGTGGGATCCCCTTTTGGAAAAAGAAATTAAACGTTGCGGCGAAAACCGGAACATCCTTGCATTTCATGTATGCGACTGGAAAGTTCCTACAACAGATTTGCTTCTCGACCGGGGTTTGATGGGAGAAGGGTGCATTCCACTGAAACAAATCAGGAGTTGGGTGGAAGGAGCAGGTTTCAATGGTCTTATTGAGGTGGAGATTTTTTCAAATGCCTGGTGGAAAGAAGACCAATCCGAGTTTCTTAATAAGATCATAAGTGCTTATAGAGAGTATGTTTAACCGTAAAGGACTGTTCAATATTTTCAAACTCTCAATAATCAATGTTCAATGCTCAATGTCCAATCGATGATCAAATTTTTATAATGTCATGGTTGAATATTGAGTGTTGAGTAAGCTGTTTGGTTCGAATTTAAGAGCCGATGTGCAACAACTCTTTCATGATGGATCCTGAAAAGGGTTCGGGAGCTGCTATCGTTATTGAATCTCTCATTTGTTATAACCTGGGAATCGTTAATCCTCCATCTACCATGATCACTTGCCCGGTGCTGTACTTAAAATTTCCGCATGCAAGGGATGCCACAACTTTTCCAACATCTTCAGGTTCTCCCCAACGTTTTTGCACGCATAAACCTTCATTGATCAGTTTATCATATTTCTCCTTAACACCTGTGGTCATATCTGTGCGTATTATACCCGGTCTTACTTCAAACACCTGGATATTAAATTCCCCCAGCCTTACTGCGAATAATTGCGTTGCCATACTTAGGCCTGCTTTTGAAATACAATATTCTCCCCGGGTTGTTGACGCTACGGTTGCAGACATCGATGAAATATTAAT
>DASYSW010000645.1:0-3826 GCA_036002905.1 Chitinophagaceae bacterium | reverse complement strand
CATGAAACAACATACAGCCATTTCTTTGTGGCTTTTGCCTTTTGTAAATTCAGAAATTGATCTTGTCGCTTTTTTTTCTGTTCCTGTATATCATTACGGCTTTTAGAAATCCAATCATTTTCTTCACTACTTACTTTAAGCTTATCCAGGTAAGGCTCAATAAACAATAATTGTCTTTCCGTAAAATAAGCCCTTGCTTCATCTTTAACCGTCACCTGGTTTTTGATTAGTCGCTTAATTTCAAGCAGCGCCGTTTCCTCAACACTTCGCCTTTCAGATATTGGTTTGGCAAGGGAATCATGGGCTATCTCAAACATATCCGTTGCATCATTGTAACGTAAAATTCGGCTGTTGATAAATGCGTTTACTACGTCATCAATCATGGCTGTATTGTATTCCGCTAATCGATCATATAATCCGTCTTTGCTGATAGGCTCCTTCGTCCCTTCAAGTGTCGAGAAAGGAGATAGTATTTTCCAGATCATTTCTGGCGTTAAAGTCGTGTACTTTTCTTTAAGTGCATTTGAAATATTGGTAACCTGCTCTTCAAGGAAATTGATGAGAACATCACCGATTTCACCCATATCTTTCAACGCCTGAAGGCTAAATAAAGCTTCCGATTCATAACTTTTATCATTGGTTATTTTGAGATAAAATTTATCCAGGAAGACCTGCAGGAAGGGTAACTGTATAGTGAAAGATTTGCCCTGACCCTTTATCTTTTCAAATATCCCTTCTGCCACCAAAGTGGACTCACCTGGCTTCATTCGGACTTTGGAATCTTCGTTTTCCGTGGCACCAGCTATTATCTGTCTCACCTTTTCCAGGTTCATCGGTTCTACTCTTAATTTTTTTTGCAGCAGCTGCGGTAGTGCACGCTCAAATTCGAATAGATGACCGAGATATTCCTCCCGTATTGAAAAAATCAGTTTTACAGGTTGTTCCGATTGCAAAATATCCTCAATGGTTTTGATGAAGAGATTCTGCTCCGATGTCGAACCAAGGATAAAAAGTTCTTCAAACTGGTCAAATATCAGGTAAACTGGCTTGAAAGATCTCTGATATATTGCCTCGATACACCTGCCGACCTGGCTTAATGGAGACTTAGTTATTTTTGTTTGATCTGCCCATTCATTGAGCGGACCCACATCATCCGTTCCTCCGGCATCTCTCAGCGCTTTCTCTAAAGATTCATTTAAATTATTACCCCTGAGGATCATTAATGACAGCCAGTCATGTGGTTGAAATTTGCCGGCCAGCCCACAATTGATGAGGCTCGTTTTGCCTGTACCGGAAGCACCATAAATAAGCATCACCGATGTCTGGAAGACCATCTCGTAGAGAACGTCAATCTCCTCATCACGACCAAAAAAAATATCTCTGTCTTCTCTTTTATAGGATTCGAGAAATTTGAAAGGATATTTTTTCATATGGCTTACGTTAATTCAAATGTGCGTCTAAACTGCCTCGTTTGTAGATTCTTCCTCTAATCCTGCCAATGTTCTTTTCGCTTCATTAAACAGGTTGAACACATCGTCGAAGTTCATGTTCTTCCGGTTTTCCGGAATGGCCAGCCATTTATTAGTAGCATTGATGTCTTTCTCGTCTGGCTTCAAACTATTCGATCTTGTAATCTTTACTCTGCTATTGTCTTCTATAAAGCGGTAGTTCAAATTCAGCTCATCATCATAACTATCGCAAAAGGAAAAAAAACAAATTTTTGAACCACCAGTAAGAGCCAGCGCATTGTAGTCAATGATAAAAGGAACCAGGTTTGTATTTTGCCTGTAATTCCCTTTAAAAAGTAAAACAGCATCAGAATTTATCGGAGAATTTTCCGTTCTTACATTCTCTTGCAGATAGCTGCCTTGCTTGTCGCCTTCTAATAATGTGCAGTCGTGCAGGTAACGTCCCTCTTTGTCGTTTCTGTGGAGGGAGAAGTGAATGTCTTTAATGGAAATCATTTTGTATTCCGCAAGGAAATTCAGATTTTCCAAAAGAACTGTAACGTTTTTTTCTGTTTCAATGCAGTCATTTACGGTATAAGAAGATCCATTCATAATTTCAAAAGTGGCGTGCAGGCTAGCACAGGCGCCTATGAAATTGCTTCCTGCCTGCAGGTTTGGTCGAAGTTCTTTCAACTGAGGAATTGGAAGATCTAAATTATTTTCAAAAAAGGTTTCAATCAATGTTTTCAGCAGATCGGCATAACCAATGATGCTCACTTCAGTAGCGTTTTTGAAAAATTTGACTAAAGCACTTGTCTGTGCCTGGTGAAGTTTTCCATTGCTATTAAGCAGGTAATCCCACAATTTAGACATCAGTGTGAAACAAATCAGCTGTAAAGTTCTCTTCACTGTCAGTTGACAGATTTCGAGATATCTTTCCATTTTGCCCTTCGAAAAAGGTTCCTCACCGATGGACATAAGCTTACGCAGGTGAATACCCACAACACCTACATAACCTGAAACAATAATCCGCTTCACGGCTGAACATAGATCTTTGTTTTTTTCCCAATCGATATTAGTTGTCAAAAAGTCATTTGCCTTTTTGTTGTATGGTCTCATGGCTTCAATCAGTCTCTTCGTGAGCAATTCATTGAAGGTATTCACTCCGGGATCGGGTGCGTCTATTTGCGGACCTGCTGTGACTAACTCTCTCTCAAATTGCGGAAGGAATTCGTCCAGCTGATTCCTATATTTATTTATCAGGTTATCAATATTGGTATATTCAGTGTAGAAATGGCCAAGATTGGCTATCTTTTTTTTGAAGGCCAATAGAGTATTGATCTCGTCTGTAATGGAAGCTGTATTAAGTGGAGCGTTTTTAAAATAGGTCCATATTTTCGGCTTCCCCTTATTCTTAAAAACCTGGTACGCCGTATCAAACTCTTCAGCACTATATTTGCCCACTTTTGTAAAGAAAAGGCAGAGAACAATATCACATTCAATGATTGCACTATTATATTCATCCTGGAGCCTTGTATCGGATATTGCATCCAGGAAATTCTCCCATTGCACGATTTCCAGGTAGATCTGTTTTGTGTATAGTCGGTCGTTTTGTTGACTAATAAACAGCCTGAACTGATCGCGGTCTTCCCTAAGTTCGGAAGAAGAGGCAAGAAATATCCGGATGGTGTTCATATATTGAATCAGCCTATTTCATCTGTTATGCAATCTGAGGTCCGGCCATTGACCTGAGTTCATTGGGGAGCATTTCAAGTACGGCGAGCAAGTGATCAGCTGGATACTGGAAAATGTAAACTAACTTTTGTAAAATATATAAACTTTTGCTCAAAACAAAAAACTTTATTCGGCAGGCGTTGAAATAAAAATTGACGCAGAACATATGAACGTAGTCAGTACTTGAGTGGGAATAGTAGGATGCTCCCGTTCGCACACGTCAACAGTTCGAATAAAGGGTGATAGCCGAAGTGAATTTGCAGTTGAAGATATTATGGCAAGAATTTAATAGACGAGTCGATTAGAAGCCGCTTTGATATTAAAAGTCACAGTCTAATGGACAACTTTCGACAGGACTTGGAGAAACAAAGCAGGTGACCGACTGATTGGCAACCAAGCAAATAAATGGTAAATTTTAATCTTGTTTAATTGCCGGATGTCGACCGTGAAAATTTTTTTTCATTTTTGTTTCCCTGGTAATTCTTCGCAACGACAAATTATATTATAGCCTTTTACTTATACTTATCGTTGTGCTTCTCTTCAGATCAACAAATAAATTTATGAATCGAAGTGCATAGTGATTTCATTTAATAAAAGGACGTCAGATAATATGCTATGAAAATTAATTTTTATTGAATTGTTTT
>DASYSW010000644.1:0-3054 GCA_036002905.1 Chitinophagaceae bacterium | reverse complement strand
AAACTTCCTTTCCTTTTTCTTCGGTCCATTTATAAACGATGTTCTGCGGAACATCCGAGAACAACAACATCTGCTTTGATTCAATCCACACGGGTCCTTCGCTCCAGTCGAAACTATCTGCAATAACCTCAATTTTAGCATCTGGGGAAATAATACTGTCAAGAGTTGGATCTGTTCGCTCGATCGTTCCAATGGTTTTATATTTTGAAGCAGACATTTTTGTATCAGTTGAATTGTTGCAGGAAAGAATAGTTGATGCGGTGATCAACAACATAAGCAAGCGGTAATTCATAATTGAACAATTTTGAGGTTATACAACTATGAATATAAAATAAAAAAATATGCCACGAAGAAACAAAGACGCAAAGTCCCCTATGGGCTTGTGTGGCTTTGCGCCTTTGCGCCTTAGTGTCAGAAAACCAGCCTCAGATCACCTTCGCTTTCCATTTCCCGCTGCGGATGTACAGGTATGAAAAAGTGAATAGACTAATCCAGTACAACCACTCACTCATCCAACCATACGTAATGGACAGGAAAAATTTTTCCAGCACCAGCCACACATAGATGCTGTAAAGGATTATGGTGACCAATTCGATTAAAAAAGTAATGCGGCTGTTCCCCGTACCGGTGACGGCGTTTACCCAAACGGTACCAAATGACATCAGTACCATGGCAAAGGTGACTACGCGTATCACTGGTATTGAGTGTTGGTTAAAACTTTCGTCCTGCGCAAAAACGGAAAGAAGAGCTTGCGGAAAAAGGTTGAGCAAAATGCAAATGACAATTGATGCGCTTGAAGTAATGGAAATAATTTTTAGTATCAATGGCTGCACCTTCTCGTGCTTGCCCTGGCCAATAACGTTGCTGACCATGGCAGCGGTGGTTGCAGCAAAGGACCAACTGATACAACCCACAATACCAAAAATATTTCTCATGATATTGGAGATAGCCAGCGCTTCCTGTCCATGATGTTCAACGAGAATGTAAAAGAACTCCCAGCTAATGAGACTAACTGCCAATTGAAAAATGAGGGGCGTTGAGATTGAGAGGATTTGTCTGACAATAGGAACATTCCAGGCGAAATGACTGAAAAGAGCGAACCTTTTACTGATGCCCTTTCGCCAGATCACAACGAAGATCACGAACATGCCCATAAACTCCGCGATAATGGAGGCAAGGGCTGCTCCATTTAATCCAAGCTCCGGGAAACCAAAATGGCCGAAAATAAAACCGTAATCAAAAATAATGTTGGTGATCGCCTCGGCCAATGTGCCAAACACGAGGTATTTGCTTTGATTGGTTCCTACCAATAATGCGTTTCGCATTTGATAGATGTATAAAAATATTAATCCCCAGATACGGATCTTTAAGAAATTGATCGCCTTTTCTGCCATATCTGCTGATCGAATAACCTGTCTTAAGATAGTGGGAGCAAGAATAAACGTAAGTAAAATGCTGATGGTGGCGATCGCGAATGCAATATAAATGCCCTGCGAAAAGATCTTCCCGATCTCTTCGGGCCGGTTTTCACCGGCACGTCGCGCAATCAGGGCCTGCAGTCCATTGTTGAGTCCAAACCCGATCATTGCGAAGATGAGATAATATACGCCGGTAATACCCGCAATAGCAAGCGACTCCTGGTTATAATGACCCAGGAAAATATTGGTGGTAATGAAATTGAATTGAGGAATGAGCATGGCAAAGCTGATCGGCAGAGCAAGTTTGATGATTTGCCGATAAGTAGTGTCAACTTGTAAACTGTGTGGGCTTGCCATATTAAAAAGGGATGCAAGATAATGAAGATGGCAGAAGACACAAGAGAACCAGTAAGAAGTCTGCCCGAGATTTCAATTAATAATTATTAATTAATAGTTATTAATTATTTTGCGCAAACGTTATATTGCGAACTATGAAACCGGTTTTTAAAATAGGGACCAGTGAGGATCTGAATGCATCACAAGCCAACTTATTGATGGAAATTGGTGAAACACATTGTTGTTTTGCCATTATTGGCCACATGGATCAAGTGATGGTGCAATCGGTTTATTATACCGCGGACGAAAATTACAGCGACGATATGCTGAAAAAGGTTCTGCAGGCTCATCCCGAGTTGAAACGATCATTCCGGCAAACGGTGATCGGTTATTACATGAGAGAAAATATCCTGATCCCGTCAAAGCTTTATCATTTTGAAGAAACCAAAAAACTATTGCAGGCCCTCTATGAAAGAGATCAGAACACCACAATAAGCGAGTCGGTTGCTGAATGGCAGCTGTATAACGCATACAATGTTCCTGTTTCCCTGCACGAATTGCTTAGCCGTAGCTTTGCGACTGGTAATTTCTGGCATATGTACTCGGTTACGCTGAAAAACAAGATCGAACAACATGAACCGGGCAAACTGGTCATAGATTTTAAAACCGATAGTTTTAGTGTCGTTGTAATCAAACATCATTCAATATTGCTGGCGCAAATTTTTGCTTATTCAAAACCAGCGGATATATTGTATTGGTTGCTGAAAATTTGTAAAGAGCACTCTCTTTCTCAAAATGACGTAAAGCTATTGATATCCGGCCTGATTGATAAACGATCCGCCATGTACAAGGACCTGGATCAATATTTCCTGAACATTGAATTTGCTCCCGTCGCAAATGGAGTGAAGCTGAGCAACCCCTTTGACGATTATCCTGTTCATTTTTTTTCATCGCTATATAAGTTGGCAGCATGCGTATCATAGGAGGTGAACTGGGAGGAAGGAAAATACATCCGCCGAACAAGATGCCTCACACAAGGCCCACGACCGATATTGCCAAAGAAGGTCTTTTTAATATTATCGAAAACAATCTTGACATCTCAGAATTAAAAACGCTTGATCTTTTTGGAGGCACCGGCAGCATAAGTTTTGAGTTGGCCTCAAGAGGAGCCCCTGATCAAACCATCGTGGAGAACGACAGCCAGATGTATAAATTCATAAAAAAAACGTCAACGCAGCTGACAATTCAAAATCTTACCGCGATAAAGATGGATGTGTTCAAGTTCATTGACCAATGCACG
>DASYSW010000643.1:0-2618 GCA_036002905.1 Chitinophagaceae bacterium | reverse complement strand
ATTACACAAAGTGAAGAACAGGGATTAATGTATGATCGCTGGGTAAGAAACAACAGGAAAAGAGTGGATGAAATGTCAGGAGGTAAAATTGGTTATGTTCATATACAAGGTATGAATGATGGAAGTTATCGCACAGTATATGAAGACGTACTTGGAAAAGCTGCCGGCAAGGATGCATTGATCGTTGACACACGTTTCAACGGTGGTGGCTGGTTGCATGATGATCTTGTAACATTTTTAAGTGGTAAAAATTACCTGAATTTTTCGCCGCAGGGTATTACACCTACGTCAGGGGAACCAAGGAATAAATGGGTCGGGCCCTCAACAGTGATAATGAGTGAAAGCAACTATTCAGATGCATTTATTTTTCCTTATGCTTACCACAGTTTAGGTATTGGAAAACTGATCGGAATGCCAGTGCCCGGGACGGGAACGGCTGTTTGGTGGGAAACCCAAATTGATCCGACTTTGGTATTTGGTATTCCAATGGTTGCCACTATTGGTAAAGAAGGAAGACCAACAGAAAACATGCAGTTAGAACCAGATATTAAAGTTCCTAATGATTATAAGTCTGTATTAAGCGGAAAAGACCCCCAGTTGGAAAGGGCCGTAAAAGAAATGCAGGAAGCCATAAAGAATAAGAAAAGTTTCTGATTAGCGAAACAATATCTTGCTGGTAAGACGGTAAGTCGATGAGAAATGATTTTTAAAACTCCCTTTCCGTCTTATCACCGTCCCTACTATTTATTTCTCAATCCCTTGGCTTTTCCTTAGGGATTTTTCTGAAATAAATTGCTGGTGTAAACGTTCTATAAACGAACTGTTACCCTGCATGCACAATCAAAAAATCCCTCTTTTTCTCTTACTCTTTTTCTCATTTCTCCTATGCTCTTTTTCCATCATACATGCACAGATGGTAACGGGGATATGGCATGGTAAAATCGACAAACAAAAAGTGGAAGTGAAAATGGTTCAAAATGGCGATAGCCTCGCAGGAACCGCTTATTATTTTGAATCATCCACTCGTTATCGCAGGTACAGCATAAAAGGGTACCTGGACGAAACTGACAATAGCGTTGTGTGGTGGGATGATCAGTTACTGGAAGACAAGACAAGAGGATTCAATCTTTTTTCAAGGAATAAACAAACGTCATCCAGGGCAGATTTTAATTGTCCGGGCGGAGGGGTAATGATGCTTGATGGAAAAATGTATACCGACGCAGATCAGCAAAAGCCAGACGGTGATGTTCATCTCAGCAAAGTGGACAAAGCGTCATTCAGCGATGAATGGGATGATGTTATCGAAAATTATACCGTGGGAGCAAATGATCCCGAAATGATCGACAGTGTTTCCCAGGTCGCACAAAAACCTGTCAACGTTGGCACCCCCACAGGAACAACCACCGCAGAAACAACAAAAACAATTTCACCACCAATACCTGTTGTAAAAAATGAAGAACCGAAAAAAGAAGTTGTCACTGTACCTGTTACTAAGCAGGAAAACAAGATGGAAACAAACATTACTCCACCAACTATTGAACAAAAGTTTACAAGCAGAGAAAAGAAGTTCACCAAAGAGATTCCTGTAAGCGGCGATTCTATTGAACTGGACTTTTATGACAATGCGGAAATCGATGGAGATTCCATTTCACTGTTTCTGAATGGCAAGCTCATTTTTGAACACATTCGCCTTACAGAAAAAGCATACCGGGTAAAATTGCCGGTAAGTGATCTGCAGAAGAATAATGAATTGATCATGGTCGCCGAAAATCTTGGAGCCATTCCTCCAAATACTTCTTATATGGTCGCTCTTGTCGGAGACAAACGATACGATGCGCAATTAGCAAGCACGGAAAATAGCAGTGCGATGATCAGGCTTATAAAAAAGGATCCCTAGATAGTCGAAGACGACTTGTTATTTAGAATGAACACAGAGACACAGAGCATTTCGAAATCCATTATTATTATTTCAAGTAAAGTTTATAGGAACCTGCCACCAAGTTTTGATTTTGCTTGTCCCAAACGCGAAAGGTCACTGTGAAATAATCATATAATTTATCAATGGCGGTTATTCTTGCACTTAGTGTAAGAGCCTTTGCATCTTCACTCGTCAACCCATTAGCATACTCTTTGAATAAATTCTTTTGATCAAGCAATTGCTTTCCATCACTTGTAGTGATCTGTTCTTCTGCATCTAAAAATACTTTCCCGCCACTTTTCTGCCAGCCATTTACGATCAACCGCAGCCCGACCCACTGACCTATTTCAATTTTATTACCGGGAGGGATCAGTTTGCCGTCCTCAAAAAGCAGGAAAGCCTGCTCTACGATCAAACCTTTTTCTTTTAACTGAATGTCGTTGCGAATCTTATCTCCGCCGCCGTTACCGGCCGGCGTGTTTACCTTTAGTTCGCAGGAAATAAGGAGAAGGGAAGCGAAAATGGGGTATACAATTTTCCTCATAAGGTCTTTAAACTACAACGTTCACCATTTTATTCTTTACATAGATAACTTTTTTTGGTGATTTCCCCTCCATCCATTTTTTCACAACCTCGTTGGCCAGGACAATCTCTTCAACCTGCTGCTGAGTTGCATCCAGGGCGATGGTCAATTCCGTCC
>DASYSW010000642.1:0-3105 GCA_036002905.1 Chitinophagaceae bacterium | reverse complement strand
AATGTATTTTCTTTCGTTTTCTGACACGCCTTTTTTCTCTGATGGATTATTCCTGAACCACGAGTAGCAGACAAGCACCCACACCAACCCGATCATTCCATTTATAAAAAAGGTCGTCCGCCAGCCATAAGCGACAGCAATAGGAATTACGATCAGGGGCGCCACGGCTGCACCAACATTCAGACCAAGAAAAACTGAAGAAAGACCTCTTGCCGTTTCCGACTTTGGGAACCAATGTGAAATAACGCCGCAACTATTTGGAAAAGCGCCCGCTTCTCCCATCCCGAAAAGAAATCGAACAAGGATCAGTGTAAAAAGGCCAGTCGTTAATCCAGTCAGAGCTGTGAACAAGGACCACCACAAAACGATTCTTATCAGGATCTTTCGCTGGCCAATACGATCACCCAGTGCACCGGCGGGAATTTCGCATAATGCATAGGCAAGCGAAAAGGCTGCAAGCACCCAACCGAATTTTTCGTTGTTCAAATTAAATTCAGATTTGATCCTTACACCAACCACTGAAATGCAAACTCTGTCCAGATAGGTTATCAGGATCAAAAAGAAAAGAAAGACGAGGAGGCGATAACGGTATGGAAATTTCAGGCCCATAGCAAAATCTATTGGGGTTGCACAGTATACTGATCGACCTACGCCAGTTGCTATTTTTTATGCTGTTCTGCTTTTATTATTCCAGTTTTATAAAAATTTATTGCCTGTTTTAAAATGCCATTGATAATATCGATTGGAAGGTCTTTGTTTGGATCAAACATCATGATCTTCATTCGTGAACGCTTTTCACTGATCAGTGCAGGATGATCAAAGCGTTTTCCTTCTACAATTCCGAGATAAGGTTGTTTAAATTTTTTATGGACCCATAGATAGCAAAACATTCTTCCCCTGAAACAAAAAAATGGCACTCCATATTTCCATGCACTGGTAACTTCTTTGTCCTGCTGTAAAATGATTTGTCTTAATGCGAGCAAACAGCCCCTTAAGGGTTCGTCTTGCTGAAGATAAAACTTATCCAGGTCTGTCATGCATTAATTATGGGTGAACGTAAAGGTTCCAAAAGCTGATCTTTCTCCTCGTCCTGAAGCCTAATTTTTCATATAGCTTTATTGCACCAAAATTGGTTTCTGCTACATGTAAATAAGGTGTTTTGTTTTCATCAAAGATCTTATTGACCGTGTGAGCGACGAGTTGTTTCGCGAACCCCCTGCCTGTAAAGGAAGGATGTGTGACAACGGCGCTTACCTCGGTGAAGTTGTACATCTTCATCCGTTCGCCTGTAACCGCAGCCAGTTTCCCTTGTTTGATGACGCCAAAATAATCACCCATGAGGTTTGTCTTTTTTTTGAAATAACCGGGTTGTACTTCATTAACGAGGTTCGACAAAGTACCTGAAAAAGTAGCATCCAGTTGTATTAAGTTCTCTTCGATACCTGTTTCAACTCTTTTCTCCAGGACCATTTGCAGGCAGATGAGTTCTTTTCTTAAAGAAATTCTTGCCGGGAACACCGGTTTATTACCTACGACAAAAAAATTTTCTGTCAGTTTTGAATACTCATCTATTTGGGTTGAAATATTATTGCTTTCAATAAAACCTCCAAAAGGGCAATAGGCAGGGTCGTAGAACTTAACGTACTGATAATTGACAGAAATATCCTTATGTGTTTCTGATAAGGAATGCCAAACGGGGTTGTCTAATTTTTCATATTCGGTTCCATTCATAAAATGATCTTCTCAAACTTATCCAGATAGTCTGGTTCGATCCACGCACCCAGGCCCGGTGTTTCGGGCACTCTCACAACTCCATTGTCATGATAAGTCATTCCTCCACTTACGGGGTCCTCGGTGAACATTAATGGTGTATCAAAATCATAGTAAATGATATTGTTACTGCAAAGCGACAGGTGTGCAAAGGCTGTCATTCCGAGTTTTGATTCTGTAAATCCTCCCATTTGCATTTTCATTTTTGCTTTCTCAGCAAGCGCAATAATCTTTAATGCATTATAAATGCCACCCGATTTCCCAAGTTTTATATTGATCATGTCGCAGGCCTTTAACCCGATCAATCTCTTTGCATCGTGGTGATCACAACAACTTTCATCCGCCATGACTGGTATCGGACTTTTCTTTTTTACTTTTCGAAGGCGCATAAAATCCCAGCGCGGAATTGGCTCTTCGCAATACTGGATGTTATATCGTTCCAATTCTTTTAAAGTTGCGATAGCTGTTCGTACATCCCAGCCCTGGTTGGCATCAATGCGGATGGGAATCTCGTACCCGATGGCCTCACGAATAAGGTGGATCCGTTCTGCATCTTTGTCCTTGCTTTGACCAAGCTTTACTTTAATAACAGGAAAACCTTGCTGTTTGTACTTTGCTGCATCTTCTGCCATTTTTTTCGCTGTATCAAGACTAACTGTATAATCAGTTGCGATGGTCTTATTGTTGTTGCCTCCTAAAAATTTATACAGTGGAACTCCTGCCTGTTGCGACGCAATGTCGTGAAGTGCTATATCAAAAGCACTTTTGATACTGCTATTCCCGTAAATAATCCTATCCATTGACAGGATGCAATCCTTTATGTCGAGCGCATTTTTTTCTTTTAAGGCCTTAGCGAAATATTGACCGACAATGAAGCAGGTGTCAATGCTTTCACCATTGATGTGCATGTACGGACTGCACTCCCCATACCCGGTACACTCGTCTGTCTTAATAACCACAATAATACTTTGTGCATCATACTCGGCACCAAGGGAAATGATAAAAGGCTCTTTTAATGGGATGATCAGTTTATAAATGCCGACATTTTTGATGAGCAGTTTTTTCTTCGCCATTATTTTTCCGTTAAAAAAGTATTCGTATTCCAACCCCGAGCATACCTACTAGCGGCGCATCATCATTTACAAAAAGATATTTGCTGGGATAGTCCGAGGTCGGTATCCACAGTTTTCCACTGGCATACAAGAAAACGTCACCACTCAAAGGGATCTCCCAACCGAGGCCCAGGTCGAGAGTGAGCCTTTTAAAATGACCGCTGCCATTGACCGGTTGTTCAGGCGCATTGTACAAAGACGTGTCAATGGAAGTCGAGTAGCT
>DASYSW010000641.1:0-7039 GCA_036002905.1 Chitinophagaceae bacterium | reverse complement strand
CGGTCAAAACTCAATTCATCCCTGATATAGAGGAGCGTGAGCAGACAGCAGGTTAATCCAATCGCTAACCCGGATATATGAATGAAGGATAGGCGTTTGTTCCTCGCAAGATTCCGGAATGAAATTCTGATATAATCGTTTACCATATCTGGTTTATTGATAGTGAAAAATCTATTACATCCGACATGAAAAGACAATACCCTCTATTCACCATCCAAAAAAATGCCTGTAAATATTTATTTTGGCAATCAATATTTTAAATCACGCTTTTCATTGGACAATGTTCGAATTCGATACACCCGACGTGCGTTTTTAGGCCCTTTCCTTAGTAGGTATTAACGGCATTGATAGTAGCATCAAATTCTAAGTTTTACCTCTAACTTAAAATGTTTCTTTTAACTTGTGTATCTAATTTACTTGCCATAACACGCTTATGAAACGAAACTACTACATCGTGGCACTCATCATGCTCACGTTCTTCGTCATTTCTTTCATCACAAATATTTTCGGACCTATCACGCCTGAGATCAAGAATGGTTTTCAACTCAATTATGTATTGACCGCTGTCTTATACTTTGCTTTTTTTATTGCTTACGGAGTAATGTCAATCCCGGCTGGCATGCTTATCGAAAAATACAATGAAAAGAAGATGATGATGGTTGCATTTATCGTTGCATTTGCCGGCTCACTACTCTTTGCCTGGTATCCAAATTATTCTGTTGCCCTGCCTTCTCTTTTTATCATCGGCGGCGGCTTTGCTATTCTCCAGGTTGTCATCAACCCTTTGCTACGCACTGCAGGTGGCGAAGAGAATTATGCATTTAATTCGGTACTTGCTCAATTGATATTTGGGGGCGCTTCCTTCTTAAGTCCTCTTGTTTACCAGTATTTGATCGGGGAACTGGGAAAAAAGGGTGACAGCCCACTTTCATTTTTTCATTCCGTCGTACCGGAAAATTTACCCTGGGTATCCGTGTACTGGTTGTTCGCTGCCATTTGTTTACTGATGGTGATTGTCATTGCCGTTTCGAAATTTCCAAAAGTTGAATTAAAGGCAGACGAGAAAGCGGGCGCATTAGCCACACACGTCATGTTGTTCAAAAAACCCGTAGTGCTTTTATTCTTTGTGGGAATGATTTTTTATGTGGGTACTGAACAGGGAACAGCAAATAATATCTCACAATTTTTATCGACATATCATGGTTACGATCCAAATAAGACGGGCGCCGATGCCGTCGCGTATTTTTGGGGCTTGATGACAGCAGGCGGTTTGCTCGGTCTTTTATTATTAAAAATAATGGACAGCCGGAAAGTTCTTGTGATCTTCACCATCCTTGCGCTCACATGTTTGAGTGCTGCGCTGTTCGGGTCAGCCAAAGTCTCTCTCTATGCATTTCCAGCTGTTGGGTTCTTTGCCTCGGTGATGTACCCAATCATATTTTCTTTGGCCCTGAACTCGATTAATGAACATCATGGTTCATTCTCAGGCATTCTTTGCACAGGAATTATCGGCGGAGCAATTGTTCCTTTGATCATTGGCTGGTTGGGCGATCATTTGGGATTGCGTAGTGGTATGCTCTTTTTGTACCTGACTATGGGATACATTTTAAGCATTGGTTTTTGGGCAAAACCGATTATTAAAAACAAAACCATCTTCGACAAAAAAGAAATGGCATGATAAAATCAATAATCAACATGAAAAAACTTTTTTGCTTTTTACCCTTTATCATTTTTAGCCAATACTTATTCAGTCAAAACCGGGCGGAAAGTTTCCGCATGATCCTGCATGATGACTGGAGAATGCAATCTTCGCTGACTGATAAGGTAACAGGCGACGAGATAACAAAAAAAGATTTCCCGGTCAATACCTGGTATAAGATCACAGTCCCTTCAACGATCATTGCCGGTTTGATCGCCAATCATGAATATGACTTTGATCCGTTCTATTCAAGAAATTTTGAAAGGCTGGCAGACAAAAGAATGGATACCACCTGGTGGTATCGAAAGGAATTTGTTCTACCCTCTTCAGAAAAAAACAAAAATGTGGTTCTGAAATTACATGGCATCAACTACAAAGCAAATGTGTGGCTCAATGGAACATTAATCGCCGATTCTTCATACATAAAAGGTCCATTCAGGATCATTGAACTGGATATAACAAAACAAATAAATCATACAGGCGAAAATGTCCTGGCTCTTGAAATATTACGCCCCTTTAACCCTAATAAACATGATGGCGATCTTGCGATCGATTATGCCGACTGGATTCACTACCCTCCCGATTACAATGGTGGAATTGTAAACAATGTTGAAGTTCTGACATACGACCAGGTTGGCATCAGGCACCCGTTTGTAGCAACAAAATTTGACCTGCCGTCTCTTACTGTTGCACACTTGACTGTTGATGCAGAAGTGATTAACTATACCGACAAAGAACAAGATGCCCTTGTCAAAGGAACAATCAATAACGAAATTGAATTTCAACAGAAGGTACATTTGATGCCCAAAGAGAAAAAGCAGCTACGTTTTTCTCCATCTGAATATTCTCAGCTCAATATTAAAAATCCAAGGATCTGGTGGCCCTGGCAATATGGAAAACCAGAATTGAACAGAATTGAGATATCGGTGGCAAAAAATGGAAAAATAAGCAATAGCATCGCCGAGAACTTTGGCATCAGGCAGATCACTTCACAGCTCATCAATAATGCTTCACGAAAATTTATCGTCAACGGAAAACCGATCATGTTGCGTGGCGCTGCCTGGTCGCCGGACATATTTCAGCGTCATTCAAAGAAAAGGGAAGAACAGGAGTTGAAACTGGTTCGGGACATGAACATGAATATTGTCCGCTCCGAAGGGAAATTAGAGGACGATTATTTTTATGATCTCTGTGATCAATACGGTCTGCTGGTGATGACGGGATGGATGTGCTGTGGTGCCTGGCAATATCCTGAGAACTGGGATGATGCTGAAAGAAAAGTTGCGATGGCTTCCGACAGCAGCGTGATGTATTGGCTGCGAAACAAAGCCTGTATCATGGTTTGGCTGAACGGAAGTGATATGCCACCCAGGGATTCAACCGTCGAAGCTGATTGGTTGGCCATTGAAAATTATTTAAAATGGCCCAACCCGATCATCAGTACGGCTGATGCGAGTAAATCAAAAGTTTCGGGATATAGTGGCGTAAAAATGAATGGTCCTTATGACTGGGTGCCCCCTGCGTATTGGGAAACTGATTCAAATAAACACGGCGGCTCGTGGAGTTTTGCAACTGAAATTTCTCCGGGCCCTTCCATCATGCCTTATGAAAGTCTTGTCAAGTTTATCCCAAAAGACTCCATTGGAAATACAACGAGCGACTGGCTTTATCATTGCGGCACATTTCAATTCAGTACAACAAAAATATTTGATAGTGCCCTCGCACAACGTTATGGCGATCCATCTTCCATGCAGGATTATTTAGCAAAGGCACAGCTGCAGAATTATGAAGGGCATCGTGCTATGATGGAGGCATATGGCCTTAACAAGTATAATACCGCAACGGGTGTGGTTCAATGGATGCTCAGTAATCCCTGGCCAAGTTTGATCTGGCATACTTATGATTATTACCTCTATCCTGCAGGTACTTATTTTGGAATGAAAAAATCCATGGAGCCGCTGCACGTGATGTATTCATACAGAACAAATGACGTGAACATTATCAATTCGCATCTAGGGAAATTTTCAGGTGTTACCGCGAAAGCAGATGTGTATGATCTTACAGGGGCATTGAAATATTCCAATACACTAACAACAAGTGTCGAGGGGGATGGAATAAGAAAATGTTTTGACATTCCTGCGGTTAACGGTCTATCAAAAGTTTATTTTCTTCGACTTAGTTTGAAGGATTCAAAACAACAAACAAAGAGCATCAACTGGTATTGGTTATCACAAAAACCAGATCAGTTAATGTGGAAAAATTCAAAATGGTTTTATACGCCACAATCCGCCTTTGCCGATTTTACGGCGTTAAAAGATATGCCATCGACAACTCTCAGCATAAATCATTCAATGGTAAAAAAGGAAAATGAAACGACATATCACATCACCGTCACCAACACCGGGAAGGCTGTTGCTTTCTTTGTGCATATACGGGTGCTGAAAGAGAAAAATGCAGATGATATTCTGCCAGTGATTTTCTCCGATAATTATATTTCTCTTGCTTCCGGCGAAAGCAGGATCATTGAATGCAGCTATGAAAATAAAGATGCAGGCAACAACACGCCCTACATTTTAACTACAGCGTGGAATATCGATCCTGCGGGGAGTAAGGCAACCGGTAATGCAGGCTTTGAAAAACGGTGATCATTCTGCCCTCTAATTGTCGCACACAGCCCTCTTAAACAATGCGGACAGGTATTAAATTGCGTGAAACAATTCAGATCATGAGACAAGCTTATACAATCATCCTGTTCATCGCATGTGCCTTAGTATTCATTGCGTGCAAGGATACATCCAAGCCTGACACCGACAAAACGCACCCTGATATTGATTCCATTCAAGCCGCTAAAGTAGTTGCTACAATGCAACAGGTCTTCATGGATGCATTTAGAAAAGGAGATTCGATTGCTGTCGCTAATGTATATACCGGCGATGCCAAAGTAATGAATGCCGGGATGCCCGCTGCAGAAGGAAGGGACAGTATTATTCATTTTTTTGGCCGCATATTCAAGAATGGTCCGTTAATGATTACCACAAAGGCCCTGGGAGTTTGGACTAACACCGGTATGATTGTCGAAGAAGGCAAATGGATAATGGCGGATAAAAATGGCGATGCCTATGACCATGGAAAATATCTAATCCTATGGAAAATGGAAGACGGCAAATGGAAAAAATTCCGCGATTGCCACAATTCTGATCTTCATGTGAAATAAAAATGCGGCTTGATCCAAAAAAATAAAAAGCGGTCATTAAGACCGCTTTTCTATCGATGATGAATCTTCTTCTTAAAACACTTTCTTCCTTACTTCATTCATTGACCTTTTCCCTCAGTTCATTATAGTCATGTAACTGTGAAATTTGCAGTTGCACCTTTTTTCTACCACCTTTTTTTATTGCCACCAAAACTATTATTTCGCTTTTCCTTTTCCCTCGCGACGGACACAGACATCGTGCGGCCTTCAATTTCTTTATTATTTAAATTCTTCATAGCATTGTTGGCCTCACTGTCTGATTCCATCTCAACAAACCCAAAACCGCGGCTGCGACCGGTTTCCCGATCCAGAATCACTTTGGCCGAAGACACTGAGCCAAATTCGGAAAACAATTTTCTCAAGTCTTCATCTGTCGTATGAAAACTCAAATTTGAAACGTACATGTTCATAAGAAAATAATTAGGAATTAAAAAATAGCGTGATATAAGTCTGCAGAAAAGCAAAGAAAAACTGAACTATTACTAAAAAGCAAGAATGAAGTTAAACCATACTAAATCTTGAAGAGCTATTCACATGATGAAGATAACAATATTAAAGGGACTATACGATTAATTGTTTTTCCAGGGAAAATCGAGCGATGGACTCCAGCACATACTAACTCTACCGGTGCTTATTTACCAAAAAGGAAATGTCACTTTTCGCTGGAAAGTTTGGTAAACTCAACCCCATTAAAAATACGGGCAAGATTTATATCTTTTGTCTTCTCCCACTGTTCTATATTGGCGTTTGTAACTATACGCCATAAATTTTTAGACCGGAGATCTTTGTAATCGTTGCCCTTGATGAATAGTCCCCTGATCGTGTTACGTTGCTTAAAGTAGATATTCAGAGGTTTGTCTGAATTATTTTCCAGTTCCACTTGTTTTTCAATTGCTTCGCTTGTCATGCTATGATTAACGTTTAATGAAGAAATGGCTTAAAAAATGGCAGGATATAACAAAATATTGACCCTCACTGCAGAGGTCAATTTGATCGCGAAGATACCGTTTAAAAATGGGACCTGCATTTTATTTTAATTTCTTAACTAATCAATTTAATTTTATTGACTTAATTGATCTACATTTGCATTTTTTTATAAAAAATTTCCATGCCCATTCCAAAATTTATCGGCACCCATCATTCCTTCCATGCAGAACTGAAAGCAAAGATTGCTGACTATTTTGTGCAGGTAGGCAGGTCTACGACCGGCAATTACCAACTTTTCATTAAGGCTCTCATATTGATGGTGTTGTTCATCGCTATTTATCTGCACCTCGTGTTCTTCACACCAACCCTGATATGGCAGATATTCGAAAGTGTACTATTAGGAGGTATTGTGGCAGCGATTGGCTTTAATGTAATGCATGATGGAGCACATGGCAGCTTTAGCAGGTACAAATGGATGAACCAGCTTGCGGCCTTTTCCCTGAATATCCTGGGTGGCAACAGTTTTATGTGGAATATCAAGCATAATATAATTCATCATGCCTATACGAATATAGATGGTGTAGATGACGATATAGATATTCAACCATGGCTGCGAATGAGCAGTACCCAAAAGAAATACAGGATGCATAAATACCAGCATCTTTACTTTTGGATCCTTTATTCCCTCTTGTATATATTCTGGGTATTTCTTTTAGACTATAAAAAATATTTTAAAGGTAGCATAGGCATTATGCCAATTAAAAAAATGAGTTGGAAGGACCATGTCATTTTTTGGAATTTTAAATTAGTACACTTCTTTTTATTCATAGGCTTGCCTGTTTACGCAGTTGGATTTAGCTCATGGCTTATAAGTTTCCTGATCTTTTCACTGGTTGCAGGCTTTGTATTGAGCATCGTTTTCCAATTGGCCCACACTGTAGAGCATACAACATTTCCGATAGCCAATCCCGAAACTGGAAAGATGGACGATGAATGGGCCGTTCACCAGCTAAAAACCACTGCCAACTTTGCTACAAAAAACAGGGTGATCACCTGGCTTGTAGGTGGCTTAAATTTTCAGATCGAGCATCATCTATTTCCCAAAATATCCCACGTTCACTATCCTGCTCTTCACGTCATCATCAAAAAGATCTGTGAGG
>DASYSW010000640.1:0-10489 GCA_036002905.1 Chitinophagaceae bacterium | reverse complement strand
CAAACTTTTCTGACTTACGGAATTGGTGAATCTTTCCTCGCAGAAAAAATAAAATATTGGGAAGAAAATTTACCGGTTGACCTTAAACTTGCTTATCTACCTCATTATGGAAATGTTCGTCTTCGCTTAACGGGGATCAGCTGGGATAAGAACAAGCTGGAACTAGAACTGGAAGAACGATCAAAAGCTTTAATGCCTTTAATAAAGGAATGGCTGGTAATAGATGACGACATGACCATCCAGCAGGTGGTTGCGAAACTTTTAAAAGAACGCAAACAAACGGTGGGCACAGCAGAAAGTTGTACAGGGGGTTATATTGCGCACCTGCTTACCATCGACCCTGGTGCCTCGAGTAATTTTAAAGGAACTGTTGTAGCATACGACAATAAAGTTAAGGAAGATATCCTCGGCGTCTCACACAAAACGATTGAATCCACTGGTGCAGTAAGCGAAGAAACTGTAAGACAAATGGTGCAGGGAACTCTTCAACAGTTAAAATCAGATTATGCCCTTGCCACTTCCGGAATTATGGGACCTGATGGTGGCAATGAGCAAAAGCCTGTCGGCACGGTATGGATCGGCGTCGGAAATAATAAAAAAATTGAGGCTCAGTTGTTTCATTTTCGTTTTGACAGATTGCGTAATATTGAACAAACATCACACACAGCGTTAAATCTTTTGAGAAAATTTATATTGCAGAACCAGGATTATGAGGATTCCAATTGATTGAAAGGAAAAAATTACCTTTGATTCAACTAGTAATTGCTTGCTTTATTGCTCAATAGAGTTGTTACCGTATAAGAGTGCGGCGCAACGAATGATGATAGTAGTAATGCAGCTGGTAAACAAATCATAATAAAAATGGCTACAGTTGATCTTGTAATGCCGAAGATGGGCGAAAGCATCATGGAGGCGACTATTTTGAAATGGCACAAGCAGCCGGGCGATCACGTGAAGATGGATGAAACTGTTCTTGAAATTGCTACGGATAAAGTAGATACCGAGGTGCCCAGCACGGCAGAAGGAATCGTTGAGCAGATCTTATATAGTGTGAATGATGTGGTACCAGTTGGAAGCGTTATAGCGAAGATCAAAACGCAAGTAGAAGAAGTTATAAACAGCAAGCAGCAAGCCGCAAGTTACAAGCCGGCGGATGAAGAGCAAGAAATAGCTTTTGCGATGCCGGATTCTTTTCAGGAAAAAGGGGAACAGACCTTTGGCTCTTCGGCTGCAACTTCAAATCTCAAACCCCAAACTTCAAACTCGAACGGGCGGTTTTACTCTCCTCTTGTGCTGAACATCGCTGCCAGCGAAGGGGTCAGCATGAGTGAGCTTGAAAATATACCGGGTACCGGTAACGAAGGACGAGTAACCAAGAAGGATATTTTACAATACGTTAGTCAACGCAGAGTTTCAGGTTATAAGCAGAAGAGTAACAGGGAAGGCGTGATGGTTGTTCCGGTGAATCGGGTCGAACAAACTAGCGACCAACCAATGACGACTTATTCCGGGAATGTCGAGATCATAGAAATGGATCGCATGCGTAAGCTGATTGCTGAGCACATGGTAAGGAGTAAGCATACCAGTGCTCATGTAACGAGTTTTACCGAGGCCGATGTGACCAATATTGTGATGTGGCGTGAAAAAGTAAAAAAGGAATTTGAAAAGAGAGAAGGGACGAAGATCACATTTACTCCATTGTTTATTGAAACGGTTGTTCACTGTATAAAAAAATTCCCGCTGATCAACAGTTCTGTTGAAGGTGACCGGATTTTTGTTAAGAAAGACATTAATATCGGCATGGCAACTGCATTGCCTAATGGGAACCTTATAGTACCTATTATCAAAAATGCGGACCAATTAAATTTGGTGGGCCTAACCAAACAGGTCAACGGTCTTGCTGACAATGCCAGGAACGGGAAACTAAGACCGGATGACACGCAGGGAGGAACTTTTACGCTGACCAACGTTGGCACATTCGGAAGCCTCATGGGCACACCCATCATTAATCAACCACAGGTGGCTATCCTGGCAGTAGGCGCGATAAAAAAGAGACCTGTGGTAGTTGAAACACCTCATGGAGACAGCATTGCGATCCGCCATATGATGTATTTGAGTTTAAGTTATGATCACCGGATCATTGACGGAAGTCTTGGGGCCACCTTCCTGACCTCGGTGGCCAATGGATTGGAGAACTTCAACCCGAACCGGGATTTTTAACAATAGAGCGTAATTTCCGCAGGGTATTTTCATGCTTATTTAACTGTGTTTTAAGTTTAGCGATATTATTTTTGATTGATCAAAAGCACACCACTATGAAAAAATTCGTTTTTTTGTCCGTTTTTTCCCTGTTGCTGTTTTCTTTCTCGAACGCCCAGCTAAAAAACTTCTTTAAAAAAGATTCATCAGGAAAAAGCGGTGTAGATAAGATCGTTCAAAAATTGCCTGGTAAGGGTTCAGGTAGCCTGACCAATGATGAAGTTGTAAGCGGGCTGAAAGAGGCCCTTGAACAGGGGACAAAAAATGGAACCGACAAACTCTCCATGGTGGATGGTTTTTTTAAGGATGCGGTTATAAAAATTTTAATGCCTCCTGAAGCAGAGAAAGTGGAAAAAACATTGAGAGATGTCGGACTAGGTAAACAGGTGGACAATGCTATCCTCTCTATGAACCGTGCCGCTGAAGATGCAGCGAAAAGTGCAGCTCCAATCTTTATTGATGCAATCAAACAAATGACCATCCAGGATGCGTTTGGAATTTTGAAGGGTGGAGATTTCGCGGCTACCAATTATTTAAAAGATAAAACGACAGTTTCCCTCACTGAAGCGTTCCGCCCGGTGATAGAAACTTCTTTGAAAAAAGTTGATGCTACAAAATACTGGAATACTGTTTTTACGAGTTATAACAAATTCAGCAGTGAGAAGGTAAATCCTGATCTGTCAGGCTATGTAACCGAAAAAGCACTGGCAGGTATTTTTTACCAGGTTGGCCAGGAAGAGCAAAAGATCAGGAAGGATCCGGTTGCGCGGACCACAGACCTGTTAAAGAAAGTTTTTGCCAATTAAGCTAAGAGATAAAGAGATTGGAAAGAGATAAAGAGGTTGCTCTTTGTCTCTTTTTTTAGCTTATGAAGTACGGCAGATACCACGCGAAAAACTGCGATCACGAAAATTTAGTGCATCATAGCGAACGGTTTAAACCGTTCGCTATGAGAAAAGAAAGATCTCTTCAGTCCGCTATCACAGTGCAATGCCGATCGACACTCCAAATCTTACTCCCATTAAAGGGCCATTAAAATCGGCCGTTACGGTCCTGTTCATATTGTCAATATGAACGTCTACTTTATTCCTGATAAAAGGGAATTGGTTTAGAAAATCTATAATGTCCTGTTCTGCTTCATCCGCCTGGATATTGGTCCACGCTCCAGAGTGGTAAGGATCAATTGCCCGGAAATTATTCATTGAGGACGTCAGTTGCGGGCCCAAAAAGAACAGATCAATGACCAATCGTTTAGCCAGTATAAATTGAGCGCCCAGTTGCACGCCAATGCCAACCCCGTTGTATGCGTTCGTGAAGTCCATCGTTACGGGTTGGCCATCGAGTTCTCCCTCACCCGTTCCATCACTTGTGTGATGAACATAAGTAAAGAATGGCTCGATATAAAAGCCCCTCAAGACCTGTTTCGATAAATATCTTCTGAATCCGGCGAGAAACGAGACCGCCTTCATTTGCATATCCACTGCATGGCCGTCGAAAGTTGCATCATAAGTTCGCCCGACCGGCACACCGATCTTTGCTGTAAGTGATGATTTGGTAAGAAGACTATACTCTCCCTGGAAACTTGCATTACCCATGATTAGCCCGGTAGGGGCCCATTTCAGCGTGATCTTCGGTTGAAAAGCTTTATCCTGCGCATTAATGAATGAACAAATAAGAGAAAGAAGTAGGATCAGGGTCAATTTTTTCACAGCTCACAGTTTCATGGCTACCGGTATAACGAAAGCCGAAATCTTTTATTCTGCCTTATTTGCCGAAACAACAAAATAGAGCATCAAAAAGCCCGTTGCAAGGAACGGGCCATTATTAGTTTTTGTTTATTCTTTTTTTAGAGATGGATCGCTTCGCCATATGCGACCTCGATCGCATCCTTTACGCTTTCATTGATGGTTGGATGCGGATGAATGCTGTTTAGTACTTCCTGGTAAGTTGTTTCGAGCTTTCTTGCCACAACTGTTTCGGCGATCATTTCAGTCACGTTGTACCCGATCATGTGTGTGCCCAGCCATTCTCCATACTTGGCATCAAAGATGACTTTGATAAAGCCTTCCATATGCCCAGCGGCCGAAGCCTTACCGCTAGCACTTAACGGGAACTTTCCAACTTTAACTTCAAAGCCAGCGTCACGGGCTTGCTTTTCGGTATAACCAACTGAAGCAATTTCCGGGTAGCAGTAGGTACACCCGGGGACATTGTTATAATCCAAAGCTTCTGGTTTGTGATTGTATTTTTTCTCGTTGAAGCCAATATTCTCAACACAAATGATCCCCTCTTTTGATGCGACATGCGCTAATGCCTGGCCTGGCACACAATCTCCGATTGAATAGATGCCTGGCACATTGGTTTGATAAAATTTGTCGACTAAAATTTTCCCTTTGTCTGTTTTAATTGCCAGCTCTTCCAAACCTATGCCTTCGATATTCGAAGAAACTCCCACAGCACTAAGCAATATATCTGCTTCAAGGGTTTTTTCTCCGTCCGGCGTTTTCACTTTTGCTTTCACACCATTCCCTGAAGTATCAACAGAAGTTACTTCACTGCTGGTCATGATCTCAATGCCCTGCTTTTTGAAGTTTTTGTCCAGCTCTTTTGATATTTCTTCATCCTCTACCGGAACTATCCTGGGTAAGAATTCAACAATTGTAACTTTTGTTCCGAGGCAATTGTAGAAATAGCCAAACTCAACGCCGATGGCTCCGCTGCCGACGACAATCATTGATTTTGGTTGTTGAGGCAGGGTCATCGCTTCACGATAACCGATCACTTTTTTGCCATCGATCTTTAAATTAGGTAACTCGCGACTCCTTGCACCCGTCGCCAAAATGATATGTTTGGCCTCGACAGTTTGTTTTTTATTATCGGCTGCGGTGACCTCAATTTTTCCCTTCGCCACCAATTTGCCGAAGCCATTGATCACATCGATCTTATTTTTTCTCATAAGGAACTGGACACCCTTACTCATTTTGTCCGCCACGCCACGGCTTCTTTTTATGATAGCATCAAATTTTGGTTTGCCGCTAGCTTCAACGCCGTATGATTCTGCATGCTTGATGTATTCTACAACCTGCGCAGTTTTTAGCAATGCTTTGGTGGGGATACAGCCCCAGTTCAGACAAATACCGCCGAGGCTTTCTCTTTCAATGATTGCTGTTTTAAATCCTAATTGGGCAGCCCTGATCGCAGCAACATATCCACCGGGACCGCTGCCAATTACAACTACATCGTAGGCCATTTGATTTTAGATTTGTGATTTTAGATTTCGGATTTAGCCAACTCGTCATTGCAGTCATTAAATCATCGGTCATTTTTATTTTCTTAATGACTCACTGACTCAATGACCTCTGCTGACTTTAAACGAGGTGCGAAGCTACTTGAAAAAGAATAATCTGTCAAGAGCAGGGTTAAAGTCCTTCTGGTCATTTAAGTCGTTGGGTCAATTGCAATGTAATGACGCAATGACCAACTGACTTACTGAATAAGAAATCTGACGAGTAGCTGTAGGAACCTCGAACGGAGCGTCGCAACTGAAGCCAGATCAAGGCTTAAAAGCCGGGAACATTAATAGCTTTGCCCTTATTTTAAATCGTTCAAAAAGCGTCAAAAAATCTAAAATCAGAAATCGAAAATCTAAACTCTTTCCCCTACCTTTGCCTCCCCAATTTTAGGGACTTAAATCCGAATCGTTATGGCAAGAGTATGTCAGGTTACAGGGAAATCTCCAATGGGTGGCCACAAGGTTTCGCACTCGAACATCAAAACCAAGCGTCGTTTTCTACCCAATTTGCAGACCAAGCGCTATTTCCTGGCCGAAGAAGATAAATGGATCACCCTGAAGGTTTCTTCAGAAGCTATCCGGACCATCAATAAGAAGGGGCTTTATAAAGTGGTGAAGGAAATGAGGGCAAACGGACAACACATATAATTAAATCTGAATAGACAATGGCAAAGAAAGGAAACCGTGTACAGGTAATTTTGGAATGCACCGAGCATAAGAACAGTGGTCAGCCTGGCACGAGCCGTTATATTACAACAAAAAACAAAAAGAATAACCCGGAAAGGCTGGAGTTGAAAAAGTACAACCCAATCCTGAAGAAGATGACCGTTCACAAAGAGATTAAATAAAGTAAAGCCAGGAGATTCTTCGCCACGTCGATGACGTCTCCTTGCCCAGAATGACAAAATAAATTGTATGGCAAAAGCAGCAAAAACCGCGATAAAGACAAAGGATGCCAGGGCAGCCGCTGAAGCAAAGAACTGGACAAAAGTGATCAAAGCTGTCCGCAGTCCAAAGACAGGTGCGTACACTTTTAAAGAGCAGATCGTACACAAGGATAAAGTGAAAGAGTTCCTGGCGCAAAAATAACGTGGATTCAAAATTATTGTAAGCTGTCTGCCCGTGGTGGATGGCTTTTGTTTTTTGATGAAAAAGTCAAAATTAAAAATTCAAAAAGTGCCATTGTACGATTTTTAGTTTTGACTTTTAACTTTTGAATTGTTATGGGTTTTTTCGATAAAATATTCGGCAAAAAGGAAAAGGAAAATCTTGACCAGGGTTTGCAAAAAACCAAGGAAAATTTTTTCTCCAAGATCACTAAAGCCATCGCAGGAAAAAGTACAGTCGATGATGAGGTACTTGACAATTTAGAAGAGGCACTGGTGGGAGCCGATGTAGGAATAGATACTACCGTAAAGATCATCGAAAGGATCGAAGCGAGAGTGGCAAAAGACAAATACTTAAACACAACAGAACTCAATAAGTTTTTGCAGGAAGAGATCGAAAGCATTTTGGTTGATGCTCCTTCTTCAAACAGTTATGATTTCCATTCTGAGCTACCTTCCAAACCTTACATCATTTTAGTGGTCGGGGTGAATGGTGTTGGAAAGACAACCACTATTGGAAAGTTGGCCTATAATTTCAAAAAGGCCGGAAAAAATGTTTTGTTGGGTGCTGCCGACACGTTTCGCGCCGCTGCAGTTGATCAGTTAACGATCTGGAGCGAAAGAGCCGGGGTTCCCATTGTGAAACAACCAATGGGCTCCGATCCTGCTGCGGTGGCATTCGATACTGTGCAAAGTGCCGTTTCAAAACACAGCGAAGTCGTGCTTATTGATACAGCTGGTCGCTTGCATAATAAGGCACATTTGATGGAGGAGCTTTCAAAGATCAAACGAGTCATTCAAAAAACAATTCCTGATGCTCCACATGAAGTATTATTGGTCCTTGATGGATCGACAGGTCAAAATGCGTTAGAGCAGGCAAAACAGTTTACTGCCGCAACGGATGTGACAGCACTAGCCATCACGAAATTGGATGGTACCGCAAAGGGTGGCGTCGTCCTGGCGATCGCGAATCAATTCAAAATACCAGTGAAGTTTATTGGAGTAGGCGAGAAGATGGAAGACCTGTTGGTTTTTGACAAGCACGAATTTGTAGATAGCTTATTTAGCTTGAAGGACACCAATTAAACACGAATTAAACCGAATTACACGAATCGTGTTATTTAGTGGGATTCGTGCCAATTAGTGTAATTAGTGATTATGAAGACAAAGACACTAAAAAAAGATAAAGTAAACATCATCACCCTTGGTTGCAGCAAGAACATGGTGGATAGTGAAGTGCTAAGCGGTCAGCTGTTGGCCAATGAGATCGATGTGGTGCATGAGAACAAAAGAACGGATCATAATATCGTTATTGTAAATACCTGTGGGTTTATCGAAAAGGCAAAGGAAGAATCAATCAATACAATTCTTGAACAGGTCAGTCTTAAACAAAAGGGCAAACTCGATAAGCTGTATGTAACCGGGTGTTTGAGCCATCGTTATCGAAATGATCTTGAACAGGAGATCCCCGAGGTGGATGCCTGGTTTGGAACAATGGAGCTGCCGCTCATTTTAAAAAAATTCGAAGCTGATTACAAAACTGAACTGATCGGGGAAAGACTGCTGGCTACACCTCAACACTACGCTTATTTAAAAATTTCCGAAGGATGTAATCGCACGTGTGCATTTTGTGCCATTCCATTAATGCGTGGCGGTCATGTAAGCAAAAACATTGAAGAAATCGTAAAAGAAGCTGAAACTCTTGTGAGGAGAGGAGTAAAGGAAATCATGCTTATCGCCCAGGAACTTACTTATTACGGCCTGGACCTTTATAAAAAAAGAATGCTTGCCGAGCTTCTGAAGCAGTTGAGTGACATAAAAGGGCTGGAATGGATCAGGTTGCATTATGCATATCCTCATAGATTTCCGCTTGAAGTGTTGGACGTCATGCGTGAAAGAGAGAATATCTGCAATTATCTTGACATGCCCTTACAACACGCCGCTAACAACATGCTGAAGGCGATGAAGAGACAGATCACAAGAGAAGAAATGGAAGAACTGCTCGTTTCCATCAGAGAAAAAGTACCGGGTATTTGTTTGCGGACGACTTTGATCACCGGTTTTCCCGGGGAAACCCTGGATGATGTGGAAGAAGTGAAATTGTTTCTACAACACCAAAGGTTCGACCGGGTTGGCATCTTTACGTATTCGCATGAAGAAGGCACTTCTGCATTTGATCTTGCGGACGATCTTTCGCAGGAAGAGAAGGAGAGGAGAGCACAGGACATTATGGAGATACAACAGGAAGTTTCTTATGAGAAGAATGCAGAAAAAGTAAATAACGTATACAAAGTAATAATCGATAAAAAAGAGGCAGGTCGTTATTTGGGAAGAACTGAATTTGACAGCGTGGAAGTCGATAACGAAGTCGTGGTTCATGCCAGTAGGGAGTTGCCAATCGGCGAGTTTGTAAATGTTAAGATCACAAAGGCGTATGATTACGACGTGGAGGGTGAAGTGGTAGAATAATTCGATTGGAATAGTTAGTATTGACCTTATGGGCAATGCCCCGGTAAGTTTTGATCCTGGTGGACAAGAACGCATTTTTTGGTAATGTACTCAAGCATTGGAAGGAGACCTTGCTGGAAAAAATGTTCACGGGCAGAGATTATTTTTAGAGAACGTATTTAATGGGTGAGGAAAGGTTCTGTGATGCTTAATTTTGGCTGACCCCCTGCGGGGCCCTCCCTCCCCCGCCTTCCAACCAACCATGTTTTGCCAATGGCTTGCAGCTTCGTCATAAGTGATTGTCGCCTTCTCTGGCTCCATCACCCAAGGTGAAGCCACCAATTGTGTGACTAATTCAATGTACCCCGCTCATGGAAACGGATTATTAATGTGTATACACTTGTGGTGACAAATATCACTATTCAAAAAGTCGGAACTATGAGAAAACAAACAAAATAAAATGAGGACAAAGCGGATTTCATTGATGCAAGTTTAACCCAGCCCCTGAAATATATATCCGACCTTTGTCAGCCAAAAGAAAAAATTCTGTACTGTCGGATTAATGCTAAGGTTTACAACTCAATTGAATTGCTTCAAATATATTATTTGCCTGTCATCAAATAAAAGTTTGTTACGAATCCTTTCTTTATATCTTCCTCTTCTAAAGGATTTTTATGAGCCGATGCATATTTCTTCTTCCGATAATCGGGACGACACTCTTTTCTTTTTCCGTAAAGGCCCAGGACCTGAACATGTCCCGCGATGTTAAGCAGGCATATAAAAATGGTACGAGAGCGATGGATGGGAAGCCCGGTAGGAATTACTGGCAAAATCATGGTCGGTATACCATCACAATGACAGCCGCGCCACCCGATCGGAATGTAAAAGGAATGGAAACCATCACCTATATAAATAATAGCCCGGATACTATCCGAAATCCTTCCATCAAACTTTTTTTAAACATTCATAAACCTGGCGCACCGCGAGAGTTCGGCGCCACTCCGGATTATCTTACCTCGGGTGTACATATAGATGAGTGCAAAGTGAATGGACAACCGGTGCAGATCAGATCCGACCATTTTGTATTCACCAATGTTTCCGTTAAACTCCCCAAGGCTTTAACGCCGCATGACTCTGTGGAACTTTCCTTTGCCTGGCATTACGAAATATCCCTGCAAAGTGGTCGTGAGGGAATGATCGATTCGACTACCTATTTCCTCGCTTACTTTTATCCGCGCGTTGCGGTATATGATGACTACAATGGGTGGGACCAGATGCCTTTCATGGACTCACATGAATTTTACAGTGATTTCAATGACTATGACGTCACGATAAATGTTCCAAGGAACTATATTGTTGTGGGCACGGGTAGTCTTCAGCATCC